>NNSL01000470.1 GCA_003123965.1 Balneolaceae bacterium SMO_bin1 | reverse complement strand
TTTATTGACTAAACCTTCAAGGGAGCAGTCAATGGAACAAACGAAAGAGATGGCAATATTGGGATCGGGGAATCACACAACTTCACTAACTTATACGCTGCTGCTGGGTTTGTACGGGCTTTTGCTGGTGCTATTTGCCGCGGTATTTTTCATCAGTGAGTGGCAACAAGTGCCGCTGCAGGATTTCACGGGCGACCCGGCCTATATTTTTAATGGTCATCCCTTCGTAGGCTTTATTTCAAACATCGGCATTTTATTATGGTGCGCCACCGCTTCAATATGCCTGTTTGCCTTTTTTGTGATTAACAGAAGCCAAAATGAAATGAGAGGTGCGTTTTTGCTTTTTTCGGGCCTGCTTACCCTCCTGCTTCTTTTCGATGATTTATTTATGCTGCATGACTTTATGGTGCCGAACTACACCCCTGCCCCCGAAGAAGCGTTTTATGGTTTGTACGGCATCATTATGATTGCCGGGGGGATTTACTTCTGGGATGAAGTTGCTGGCAGTGAGTATATTCTACTGGGAATTGCTTTGCTATTTTTAGGGGCTTCGGTAGTGGGAGATTTGGTTTTGCCGGTCAATGCTTTAGGATATCTGCTGGAAGATGCCTTTAAGTTATTTGGTATCGTAACTTGGTTCATTTATTTCGCCCAGGTAGCGCTCGTCCGCATTTTTGCCGCTCTTGAGCCGAGTCGAAGTTAGTTGGTTTCTCTTGTTTGCTTACATCTGTTCTGGTGCGTTGATGCCCAATATACCCAGCCCATTGGCCAGCACCTGTGCCACGGCTTTGGCAAGCGTAGCCCGCGCCTGAATAAGCTGCTCATTTTCGCCTAGAATTCGGCAATCGTGGTAGAATGAGGTAAAGTGTGATGCCAAATCTTCCAGGTAATTGATGAGGCGGTGCGGCTCGCGGCTTTCCGCAGCACTTTGAATCATTTCCGGAAAGCGGATCATTGTTTTAATAAGCTGAATTTCACTCTCATGCGTTAGTATATCGAGTGTTGGATCGCCGCTGAATTCATGTTGCTCTTCTACTTTGCGCAAGATGCTATGGATGCGAGCATGCGCATATTGCAGGTAAAACACGGGGTTTTTTTCGCCTGCTTCCTTGGCCTGGGCGATGTCAAACTCAAGGTGCGTGTTGGGCGATCCGCATCAAAAAGAAAAAGCGCGTCACGTCCGAACCCACTTCGTCCATAAGCTCGTCAAGCGTCACAAAATTAGCTTTGCGCGTGCTCATTTTAAACGGCTTGCCGTCTTTTACAATGGTCACAAATTGGTACACAATCACATCAATTTTATCGGGGTTGTAGCCAAGGACCTCAATGCCTGAAAGTACATCGGGATAGGTAGCAATATGGTCGGCGCCGAACACGTCAATGCACTGGTCGTAGCCGCGATCGAGCTTGTTGGCGTGATAGGCAATATCCGGCAGGCGGTAGGTGGGTTCGCCGCTGCTTTTAATAAGCACGGTATCTTTTTCTTTACCGAATTCCGTGGTTTTAAACCAGGTTGCGCCGTCTTCATCGTACGCCATATTTTTTTCACGCAGCGTGCTTACGGTTTCCTCAATGGAACCGTCATCGTAAAGTTCGCGCTCATTAAAAAAGTTATCCATCTGGATGTTCATGCGGCGCAGCGTTTGCTGGATATCTTTAAAAATGGCGGCTTCAGCGGTTTCTTTAAACGGGGTTATGTCGTCCTTGTCCACCAGTTCATCGCCATGTATTTCGGCCATTTGGGCGGCAATATCGCGGATGTATTCCCCTTCGTAACCACCTTCGGGCAGGTCGGCGTCTTGGCCGAGCTCCTGCAGGTAACGTGCACGGACACTCTGACCCAGCACCCGCATTTGTCGGCCTGCATTGTTGAAATAATATTCGCGATCAACCTCCGCGCCGGTCCATTCCAGCAGGCGGGCCACCGTATCACCCAGTACCGCATTGCGGCCATGCCCCACCGTTAGCGGACCCGTAGGATTCGCGCTCACAAACTCTACGAGTATGCGTTTACCGCTCAGCACATCGGTTTTGCCGAATTCGGTTTGTTGATTTAAAATCGTTTCTAGCTCATCGTACAGGTAGTTTTCGGCATAGCGAAAGTTGATGAAGCCCGGCCCCGCAATTTCAACAGCCGTGAGCTTTTCAGAATCGTAATCCAGCTTATCAACAATATTTTGAGCAATATTACGCGGATTATCGCGCAGCGTACCAGCCAGCTTGCATGGCAATATTGGTGGCAGCGTCGCCGTGAGTGGGATCATTCGGCTTTTCAATTTCAATTTCTGGGATGTCGCTGTCGGAAAGATCAAACTGCTGCAGCGATTTTCGAATAATATCTCGTAGGTATTGCTTCATTTTGGGCTATTTCTACATCAAAAAAGTTAGGCGGGAATATAAGGCTTTTGAATTACGAATATCGAACCTTAGGGAATGAAAAATTAAAAATGAGAAAATGAAAAATATCTTACCCTATTTCTTATTTAATGTCACTAAAATCGCACCAAGAATCTTCTTCAACTCATGACTATTATCTATTAGAGTTTTAGCTTCATTATCATTTATTAAATGACTATCTCTAAGTAATCGGAGCCAGTAATTTGTTTCTCTTGCTTCTTTGTAAGCAATAAATAGTTTAGCTCGGAAATCTTTAGGAGTTTGTCCACCAATAGCTTCCTCTACATTTGCTCCTACCGAAGTACCACTTTTTAGTATTTGACGAGATAGCTCAAAATGGTTTTCGTTATTTAATTTTTCAGAAAGCCGGATGATTTTAAGAGCGAATCTGTAGCTTTTTTCCTGAATGATATTATTCTTCATGGCAACAATTTTTAATTTTCTAACTTTTAACTTTTAATTGATAAGCCCTTTAGCCCGGAAGCTCGTATACCCATCACCTGCAATGATGATATGATCATTCACCGGAATGCCCAGCAGTTTGCCGGCTTCGGTAATGCGCTTGGTGAGCTGAATATCGGCGCGCGATTCTTTCTTGTTACCGCTGGGATGATTGTGCAGCAGCAAAATACTGTTGGCTTCGTTCATTACGGCCTGGCGCATCACTTCAGCCGGATCTACGATGGTGGCTGTACTCCCGCCGGAGCTTATTTTTTTGTAGCCCATCACAATTTTGGCATTGTTGAGAAACGCAACCAGGAACACCTCTTTGGTGAGATCGCGCAATTTGGGCCCAAAGTAGGCCACAGCATCCTGGGGTGATGTGATTTGAATTTGATCGCCAAGCCGAGCTACTTCAATACGCCGCGAAAGTTCAAAAACCGCTTCCAGCGTAAGCGATTTTACTTTGCCCATGCCCGGAATGGCCTGCATATCTTGCCAGTTTTTGCGCGCAAGCTGACGCAGCCCACCAAAATGATCTAACAGTGCCTGGGCCATTTGAATGACGTTCATCTTCCGGCTTCCAGTTCGTAGCAAAATGGCCATCAGCTCGGCATCGGAGAGGCTTCGCCGCCATGATTGGTAAGCTTCTCTCGCGGTTGTTCATCCGGCTGCATTTCTTTTACTGTTCGTTTTAAGAAGTCGTTGGCTTCAAATGTTTCTTCTTCCTGCATGGGCATAGGGTGGTTTATTTTTATAGTAAGACTCTCTTGCCGCCCATTCCTTACAGGAAATCTTTAACAGCTTTTATTGAAACAATAGCACGCAAATTCGTACCATAAACCTCCCTCGAATTTCAGCTTATTTTAATCAGCAGTTTGTTTGATGATTCACTTGAAGTCCCTATTCACCTATTCAGTGTCACTTTTTATTAGTTGTGCGTTTTTCGCGCCTTCACTTTTCGCACAGTCGGCTCAATCATTTCCCGAAAATAGTCTTCAGGCTCAACCCATTCAGCAGGATTTTGATATCACCGGCAGTATGCAGCACCCCGCATGGGAACAGGCTGAGCCCGTGTATATTGAGCACGAACTACAGCCCAATGACCAAGCGCCGGCGCCGGTAGAAACACGCGTTAAAGTTCTGTATAGCGACAAAAACTTGTACATCGGTTTCATAAGCCATGATCCCGATCCCGGTAAAATCCGTGCCAGCATCTCCGACCGTGATAACAGCTTCCAAGACGATTATGTAGGCGTTTTTCTGGATACGTTTAACAATAACCAGCAGGCGTACCAGTTTTTCGTGAATCCGCTGGGCGTGCAAATGGATGGCCTGCGTACGGGTAACAACGAAGACTTTAATTTTGATGCGCTCTGGTATTCCGAGGCAAGCCTCTCGGATTCCGGCTATACAGCAGTAATGAAAATACCCTTTAAGAGTTTGAACTTTCCGAGTAAAAATGTGCAGGATTGGTCGGTACAATTTCTTCGGAACTACCCGCGCAGTACACGCAGCCAACTATCGTGGACCGATGTCTCGCTGAGTAATTCGTGTCTGCTGTGCCAAAGCGGGGAACTGCAAAATTTACGGGGATTAGAAAGTAGCAATACGGTTGAACTATTGCCGTATGCGCTGGCATTTCAGAATAGTGAACTGAGCGATCCTGCACGCCCGTCGTCCGGCCTCGATAATGAACCTATCGACGGACGCATCGGCGGAAGTGTGTCTTATTCCCCTAGTTCTACCCTGTCTATGGATGCAGTGGTCAATCCCGATTTCAGCCAGGTGGAAACCGACGCCGCTCAAATTGACGTTAACGAATCTTTTGCACTGTTCTTTCCCGAAAAGCGGCCGTTTTTTATGCGTGGGGCCGATTTGTTTGAAACAGGAGCCGACCTTTTCTATTCACGCATGATCAACAACCCACTGGCGGCGGGTAAAATAACTCAGCAGTCTGATAGTTACAGCATTGCATATTTAACGGCCTACGACCGCGAAACGCCGTTCATTGTGCCGGGTATTTACGGTAGTTCGCTGGTACGATCAGACAAAGAAGCCTACAGCAATATTTTGCGCGGCAAGTATAACTTTGGAACGGAGTCGTTTGTGGGCGGACTTCTTACCACGCGTAATCAAGTAGGCGGCTCAAACTATGTGGGAAGCGTAGATTGGCAGCTGCGTTTGGCCGATCAGTACTATTTTAGCGGACAGGCGGGTTATTCTGCCACAGATGAAATTGACGATACTGAACTTTTCAACAATCAGCGAGAGTTTGGCAACAGCGGGTACGATGCGGCCTTTAACGGTGAGCAATACAGCGGGACATTGCTGAATGCCGAGTTTAACCGCCGAGCAAAATTCTATAATTTTGGATTCAGCTATGAATCTTATTCGCCCACGTTTCAGTCGCAGGGAGGTTTCATCAATCAAACCAATCGCCGCCAGTTTGGGGCCAGCCAAAGCCTGTCGTATTTTCCGAATACGGCGTGGTTGTCGCAGGGCGATATAAGCGCAAGCGGGACATGGCGATACGATTTTAGCGGCAACTTTCAAGAGCGGTTCGTGTTTTTGCGTGCAAGCAATACATTTGCCGGTCAAACCCAGCTTTCCCTGAGCTACCTTCCGGTGAATGATGAGCGATTTCGTGGTGAATATTTCACCGATATGCGGCGACTGATGATCGGAGCCAGCACAAACCCCACTGACGGGCTATCGCTTGGAGTCGATTTTGATTTTGGGAAGTATGTAAACCGGCGGAGCAATCCCACACTGGGTGAAGGCTACAATTTCTCGGCCGAAGCGACCGTCAAGCCGTCATCGCGGCTGCAGCTCGATTTCAGCTACAGCTACTCAAAACTATCGCCGGTTGATGGCCCCGGCACCTTTTACAGCGGGGACGTGATGCGTTTAACGAGCCGGTATAACTTTTCGCGCAGTATATTTGCGCGGCTTATCACCGAGTACGATTCTTTTGGCGATGAAATTCAGCTGTATCCGTTGCTCTATTACAAAGCCAATCCCTTCACCAAGTTTTATATTGGCATGACGGATTACCTGCGTCAATTTGATGAAAATCGCGGGTTTGACGGCTACCGGCAGACCAGCCGCCGGTTTTTTGTGAAGTTTCAGTATTTGATCCGCAGCTAGTGAATCCTAAAACTCTTTTTTGCGCATCAGGTAATAGCTTGCCAGGAAAAAAGGCAGGCAGGAGATAATCACAAAGGCGAAGAGCTGCCAGTCGAACGCCGCAAAGCCATTCATCAGCACCCCGGATATTTCGGGCGGGCCTGAGGCGGCTTGCTGGGAGCTGGGCATATTCATGCCGGCCATAATCTTCTCCATGCCGGCCGAACTGGGTATCAGGTAACTTAATACATCAGCGGCAGATCGCATGGCTTCGGTGTTCATGCCCAGCAGTCCTAAGAACGTTTCGGCTTCCAGTAAAAAGCTGGAAATAGGTGATATAACAAGGTATCCAATGAGCACGCTTGCCAGGTAGGAGTGCGTTAGGATCAATAAAAAGGCAATAGAAATGTAAACTACAAGAATGCTAAGCGGAATGTACATTAACATGGCCAAGTACAGCTCCAGCGGGAAAATGCTTGCTTTTACCGCCAAGAGCACTGCCAAGGCCAGCACGGTGACAAGTGTATAGAGAAAACTTACGGCTGTTACCGCAGCAAATTCAGAAAAGAAAAAGTCGGTCCGCGAAACGGGTTTCGACAGCAGCAGGGAAGCTCGGTTAGATTCCAGGTTTTTGCTGAAATGCGAGGGCAGCCCAATCACCGCAATCAGCACAAAAAAACCGGTCAGCCCGTCAATCATAAAGGCTGATGGAAGAGAGGGCGTGCCATCAAACCCAAATAAAAAGGAATGGTCGTTGCCTGCGGGTTGAATGCCGACGTACCAGCCGCCAAAAAGTGCCAGCAGTATGGCAATGACGGGCCAGGCCCAGAGTACTTTGTTTTTAAGCAACAGTTTTATGTTGAGTGACGTCATTATTGCAGGGCTTTTTTTGATTCAAAATGGTTGAGGTAGTACGCTTCTACGCCGCCGTGCTGGTCGGCAATTTCCTGCTTGGAGGCCGAGTCGATAATGCGGCCGTCGCGGATGAGGTGCAGCGTATCGCAGGTTTTTTCAATATCGGATAAAATATGCGTGGTGATGAGCACTGCGGCATTTTGTTGCTGCTGCAGCTCAAAAATGTATTCCATCACGGCCTTTTTCTGCACGGCATCGAGCCCGTTAAAGGGTTCGTCAAGAATATAAAACTTGTAATCGCCCAGGAAGGTGTGCATAAGGGCGGTGGTTTGCCGCATGCCCTTGGATAGGTCTTTAATTTTCTTATCCAGGTAATCAACGTTAAAAGCTTCTGCCAAGGTTTTGATGCGCCCTTCCAGTTCCGTATTTGCTGAGCCCGAAATTCCCGCGTAGGTATGCAGCATTTTGCGAACGGTGAACTTTTCGGGAAAGGAGAAATTTTCCGGCAGATAGCTTAGCTGTTGCCGCGCGTGCTTTTCTTTGTGTGATTTGCCGAAAAGCTCAATGCGGCCCTCATCGGTAAAAAGGAGATCGAGGATAAGTTTGAGAAACGTACTTTTACCGGAACCGTTGGGCCCCAGGATAGCGGTAAAGCTGCCTTCATTGATATGGAATTCATCAATCTTGAGTTGAAAGGCATCATTCTTGCGCGATTTGGCGTATGTTTTAGATACGTTTTCCGCTTTTAGAATCATAAGATGTAGTTGTAGTAAATGTTAATATAAAGCCTACGAAAATTCTGGTGGTGACGTTACGGTGTTTACGATATACCATTTTCTGGCTCATATTCCAAAATATCGCCCGGCTGGCTGAAGAAATGTGAGGTGAAATTTAGTTGCCTGTAGTTACTCCTCGTCGTCGGGGCCGCCCATCAGGGGTTCGTTCATCGCGCGGATGCTCGCGTTGGGCAGGCCTTCCGGGTGATTTTGCTTGCAGATATCGAGGGCGTCAATTACCATCTGCAAGTGCATCTGCTTGGATTCTTGGTAGAAATCCTGTGCGTCGGAGCCGAGCTTGGGCTTGCCGTGCAGCGGCTTATCGCTCACGCAGAGCAGCGTGGCGTTGGGAATGCGGTACCGGTAGCCGTTGGTTGCCACCGTTGCCGATTCCATATCCACCGCAATACTGCGGCTGGTATGAATCTGCTCAATGGTGCGCTTCTTCGAAAACTCCCAGTTACGGTTGGCCGTGGTATAAACGGTGCCCAGCCGGTGATTGCGATTATTGGCATCCAGCACTTCTTTCAGGTATACATTCAGCAGGTAGTTGGGAGTGATGGGAATATTCAGCGGCAAAATGTCATCCAACACGCCATCAGCCCGCATAAAACCGGTAGCCAGTACAAAATCGCCAATCGCCTGGTGATTGCGCAGCCCGCCGCAGTGACCGACCATCACCATGGCATCGGGCCGAAGCACCGCCACGTGATCGGTAATGGTTTTGGCGTTTGAGGGTCCAACCCCAATATTAATGAGCGTTACGCCTTTGTTGTTCGGCAATTTATGATGAAAAGCCGGCATCTGCACGCCGCCGCGACTCGGTTTCACGCAGTCGGGATACTTTTCCAGGAAAACCTCCACGTGCATATCATAGTTGGTGAACAGGATATAGCGCTGAAAATCCTGCGGTTGTGTGCCAGTGTAATGCTCCAGCCGGTTCAGGGAAATATCAATACGCTCGGGGCTAAACAGGAAGAGCTTTTTCTGCGTGATGTCCCACTCGTCCTCGTCGGTATTATCAAACAATTCCGGATCGTTGAGCGAACGCCGTTCGCGTGAGGGCAGAATTTTTATAGTGGCTCCTTTTTCGGCCAGCTTGCGCAGCTCACGCAGCAGGTACCAACGGTAGGCTTCGGGCTTGGCCATTTCGCCGGTGATGATGGGATTGTGCTTAGACCACGAGCGCTTCACCAAAACCTTTGGGTATTCTCCCCCCGCGTAAATATCTTCCATCAAATCGCAGGCCTCCTCAATCTGCTCCTCAATTTGATGAGTTTCAAGGTTATTGTCGGCGTCTAATTCAAATCGTTTTTCCATAAAAGTAGGTGCTATGAGTACAAAATCGTTTGATCCGCGTGTGGAACCTTGGCGTATTGTGCGTGAAAATAAGGAATATTCCACACCCATTTTTGATCTTTTGAAACGCCGGCTTCAACTGGAAACAGAGCAGGAAAACGTGGAGGGCGATTTTTATGTCCTCAGGGCACCTGAGTGGATTAACGTCATTCCCCTCACCCCAGAAGGCAACGTAATTTTGGTAGAGCAGTACCGATACGGCATTGAGGCCCCCACGCTGGAAATTCCGGGCGGCATGGTTGATGGCGGCGAATCACCGTTGCGTGCGGCCAAGCGTGAACTGCAGGAAGAAACCGGCTATCGCTCAGATAAGTGGGAATCGCTTGGGAAAGTGAGCGCCAATCCCGCTATCATGAGCAATTTTACGCACATGTACGTGGCTGAAGATTGTGAATTTGTGGGATCGGATCATTCCGATACGCACGAACGCATTGAGGTGCGAACCGTGACGATGGAAGAATTTTTAGCCATGGTTACAGATGGCACTATCCATCATTCCATTGTTCTGGCAGGGGTTTGCCGCTATCTTTTAATGGAGCGGGAATAATAATCAATTAAGAATTGCAGTATCCACGCCAGCCTTTTATTATATAAGACTTTCAAAATTGCGTGAAGAAACGATTGTGCCCGCATAAACCGTTAAGCATCTTCACAAAATACTCAAATCCAATAATTAATTTCGCAGCCGATGATTTCGACAGGACAACAGATTGATACTGATTTTGAACTTGACGTGGTAAAAGACGGGGAGCAGCGGACCGTGCAATTCAGCGAGCTGCTCGATCGCCCCACCATTGTTTCTGTATATATGCGCAATAATACGTCGGGCTGTGATAAACAGAACGCGAGCCTTGCCGAAGAAGCCGACTGGTTTGATGAGCATGGCTATAACTTGGTAGCGGTAAGTAAGGACACTTGCGGATCGCATAAAAATTATGCGGAGAAGCTCGATATCAATTATGTGCTGGCATCCGATCCGGATTACAAATTTGGTGAAGCCACCGATTCTGTTGTGGAGAAAAATATGTTTGGCAATAAATACCATGCACCCACACGTTCGGCATATGTGATTGACACCGATGGCACGGTGCTGGGTATTATTGAAAAGGTGGATACGAAGAACCATGCCGCCGAGCTGAAGGAACTGATTAATAACTTGTAGAAAATTTTATATGAAGTCTCTGGTAATAGTAGAGTCACCCACAAAAATTAAAACGCTGAAAAAGTACCTGCCCAAGGACTATGAGATTGATTCGTCTATGGGCCATATTCGGGATTTACCCGCCTCGGCCAAAGAAATTCCTAAAAAGTATAAGGATAAAGATTGGTCGAACTTGGGGGTTGACACCGAGCACGACTTTGAACCGATTTACGTAGTGCCATCAGGCAAAAAGAAAGTGGTGCGTAGGCTCAAAAAGCTGCTTAAGGATGCCGATGAGCTGATTCTGGCAACGGATGAAGACCGCGAGGGTGAAGCTATTTCATGGCATCTAACCCAGGTGCTCAACCCTGATGTGCCGGTGAAACGCATGGTGTTTCGCGAGATTACCGAAGAAGCTATTAAAGATGCGCTTGAAAAACTTCCGCGATATAGACATCAATTTGGTGAATGCGCAGGAAGCCCGCCGCATTATTGACCGGCTGGCGGGATATACCGTTTCGCCGCTGCTGTGGAAAAAAATTGCCCCCAAGCTTTCTGCGGGGCGCGTACAGTCGGTAGCCGTACGCTTTCTCGTTGATCGCGAGCGTGAGCGGATGAAGTTCCGCTCGGCCCGCTACTGGGATCTGAAAGCCCAGCTGCATAAGCAAAAAGATAAAGATATATTTGAGGCTGATCTTACGCATCTTGATGGCAAACGATTGGCTTCGGGCAAGGATTTTGATGAAAATACCGGCAAGCTCAAGAAGCCGGATTCGGTGGTATTACTGGATGATAAAAAGGCTTCAGATCTGCGCGATGAGCTTGACCAATCGGAGTGGAAGGTTTTGGAGATTAAGGTAAATACGCAGAAGCGAAACCCGGCGCCGGCGTTTATTACCTCCACGCTGCAGCAGGAGGCCAACCGAAAGCTGAATTTCTCAGCTAAACAGACCATGAGTGTTGCGCAGAAGCTCTACGAGAATGGGTATATCACCTACATGCGTACCGATTCGGCGCGACTTTCGGGTCAGGCCATTAACGCTGCCCGTACAGCCGTGAAAGATGAATACGGGGAAGAATATTTATTCGATCGCCCACGTAATTATGGTGGCAAAAAAGCGGCTCAGGAAGCGCATGAGGCTATTCGTCCAGCGGGCAGCTATTTTCGAAAGCCGAGTGAAGCAGGCCTTCGCGGCAACCAATTTAAGCTGTATGATTTAATCTGGAAGCGTACCATGGCCACACAGATGGCCCAGGCTGAGCTTGAATTCACCAATGTGACCATCGCGGCTGATGCCAATGGCAAAACGGCTGAATTTAAAACCAGCGGCAAGCGTATTTTATTCCCCGGTTATTTCCGGGCATACGTTGAAGGCAGTGACGACCCCGATACAGCGCTTGAGAACCAGGAAAATCCGCTGCCGCCACTTGAAGAAGGCGAAGTAGTAGTAGAAAAAGGCATTGAGCCCATATCACACGAAACCAAGCCGCCGGCGCGTTACACCGAGGCATCGCTTGTAAAAGAACTGGAAGAAAAAGGTATTGGCCGACCGAGTACCTACGCCACCATTATTAGTACTATACAGGATCGTGGGTATTGCGAAGCGGAGGGAAAAACGCTCATACCAACATTTACCGCATTTGCAGTAACTGGCCTGCTGGAGACGCACCTTGAAGATTTGGTAGACAGCGACTTTACTTCAGAAATGGAAAATAAACTAGATCAAATTGCGCAGGGTGATCTGCAGCCGACCGAATATTTGCAATCGTACTATGGGGGCGATAACGGGTTGAAGGCCAAGGTTGATCAGCAGGAAGATAAAATTGATCCGCAGGAAGCACGGCACTTGAAACTACCCATCCAGGATCTGGATGACATTGATGTGTTTGTGGGCCGCTATGGACCGTACATAAAAAAACAAACCAACGGCGAAGAATTAACGACCTCTATCCCCGCAGATTGGAAGCCGAGTGATATTACGGTTGATAAACTTGAAGAGCTCATTAAAACCGAGGAAGAAGGCCCCACGCCTATTGGCAAGCATCCCGACAGTGGCGAACCGGTATACGTATTAAACGGCCGCTACGGTTATTATGTGCAGGTGGGTGAAGTGACCGATGATAATAAAAAGCCGCCACGGGCCTCCTTGCTTAAAGGCATGAAGCCCGCTGATGTGGATTTAGATATGGCGCTGCGCTTGCTGGAGCTGCCGCGCAAGCTGGGTGAGCACCCGGAAACCGGCAAAGATGTACGTGCCGGAGTGGGCCGATACGGTCCATTTGTAGTGCATGATGGCACTTTCGCGTCGCTGCAAAAGGCGGATAATGTACTGGATGTAACACTCGATCGCGGATTGGAATTGCTGGCGAAGAAGAAAAGCAGGCCCAGGAAAAGCAAAGCTATCAAAGAGCTGGGCAAGCATCCCGATTCTGGCAAGAAAGTACGCGTGATGAACGGCCGGTACGGCCCCTATATTAAGCACGGAAGTAAAAATATCAGCCTGCCGGACGATGTGGACCCCGAAGAGGTAAGCATGGATGATGCCGCGAAACTCATTGCCGAAAAAGAGAAATAGCTCCGAATTGCAGGTTGGCTGTTTTAGCTTGATCATTAAAAATGAGCCTGACAATTATTGCGGATATTTTTTAATTTAAATCGTCATGGAAAAGAAATCGGATCTATACTTTAGCTATCCGCCAAATCTGCACACGTTAGATTTGGCTACCCTGGTATCGATGTACCGAGAGCGCGGATTGCCCAAAAAAGCGAAGCCCGGTGAATATTTTGGCTGTGCGCTCACACAAAAAATTGTAAAGGATGGGAAATGGTGGTTTGGGCCAGTATTACAGCCAAGAAGCGTGGAATAAGCTTCTTACTAAAAGCTGTGAGGGCTACCCGCTCACCGAAATTGAGATGAATGTGCTGGGATTGGCACAAGTGGCTAATGAGGGACCGCCGAAGCGTGAATACGTTGAACAGAATTGCGGGGCCCTTTCGAAACTTGCCTATATGATTGTAAACGATTTGAAAGAGTTTGGCTTTTTATCGCTCAACGAACAAGACCGGTTGATGATTACTCCGAGAGGCGAAAAGGCTCTGCAGGGCATTGCTCGGCGCATGTATGACCGAAAATTCAATGCCAATATGCTGTTTGTCAACCAAGCCAATTCAAGTCGGCCTACACTTGAGCGCGCCCAAAAGAAAGAAGAGAACGAGCAGGCCAAGCTGTTTTAGTCCGTGCATACCGTTGCAGGGATTAGTGGTGGCATATTTCATCGAGAAATTAATTATTACGACGCTGATGTGAACGCAGTATTTTCTAGCCCATGATATCACCTGAAGAATTGCTCACCGGCTATGCCAACGGCATTTTCCCCATGGCCGATGACCGCAAAGATCCGCAGGCCAAATGGTACACTGCACGCCGCAGGGGCATTATTCCGCTCGATGAGTTCCACGTATCATCAAATGTGCAGCGCATTGTTCGCAATAATCATTACCACATTAAGTTTGATTCTGCATTTCAACGGGTGATGGAGGCCTGCGCCGATCGCAAAACAACCTGGATTTCGGATGAAATTATTAATTCGTATTGCCGGCTGCATAAAATGGGGCACGCGCATTCGGTGAGTGTGTACGACAAAGACTGGAAGCTGGTAGGCGGGCAGTACGGGGTTTCGCTAAAGCGGCTTATTTTGGCGAATCGATGTTCGGGCGCGCCAAGGAAGCGGGAAAGGTGGCATTGTATTGGACGCATCAAGCCTTACTGAAAGGCGGATTTAAACTCTGGGATACCCAATTCTGGAGCGAACATCTGGCGCAGTTCGGGGCCATCGAAATATCGGCAGAGGAATACAGCGAGCGATTAAAATGGGCCTTGCGCAAAGAGGCCGAGTTTGGGGCAGTGGACAGTGAACAGTAAACAGTTACCAGTAACAAGATTGCTGTTGATTGATAACTGTTCACTGTAAACTAAACTCAATATTCACGCACATTGATTTGTTCCATGGCCTGCTCGCGGCTCATATTGCCACGGTCCATCTCTTGCAGAACTGATTTCTGTACTTGCATATCAATTCGTTCGGGTAATTCATTTCCGGTACGAGAAAGAGACACCGATACGAGTATATTTTCATTGCCGGGTATAGAGTTGAGAGTTCGCCCGTAATCAATGATGGTTTCTTTAAGAAGTGTCTTAAAGTTTTGGTACGATTCAACTCTGCGTTCTTGAAGTTTTTTAAGCCGTTCTCTGGAATCCTGCCCGTCGCTATCCGATTCCATGCGCAGGCTGTCAATAGTGATACTTCCCGCAAATTTATCTCTCAGAGCGGTTACTATTCCAAATAAACCTTCATTGTAAGAGGCCTCCATCATAAAAAGCCCTCCTAGATCATCGAGGTATATATGGTTTACCTTTCCGTTTACTTCAAAACTGCCCACTTCTGATTCTTCGAACGATGTTTTAAGAATATTGGCCATAATTTTTAGGTCGCGTTGGCCGGGCTCAGTTTCGTTGTCAATTGATATATTGAAACGATTTTGGAGCGTACTTTCATTGATAGAACCATTTCGGTAGGCTTTTAAATCGCTGTACTCCGCTGTTATTGAAATAGTTGGTAACGATTCTTTATTAACCACTTTGCTATTAGAGGAGATAACCTGCAAAAACGATGAGTCATTACCATTTTTTGTGGCGTAGATTACTGTAATCTTATCGTCATTATTCAGTTGTCCTATCGTTGAACCGTAGTTCATTAGGAAATCTGAAATACGATTGATTATCTCATCTTTCGTTATTTCAGTATTGCTGCTGGTATTTGTGCCATCAGTGTCAGCGTTTGTGGCGTTTTGAAAAATCATAAGATTGGATTGCTCAAAAGGGATCGTAAAAATTACACCATAGTCATCTAGGTGGATTCCTTGAATGGTTCCTGTATCATTGAACCCTCGAATGCGTAAAGCCCCGTCCTGCGTTTTCCAGTCCTTTTTAAATATTTCCTGTAAAATGCTTTCCATAATGTTAATATCTCGCTGCATGCGTTCCTGGTTGATATCCTGAGCCTGCAGAGACGAAATCCCGATTGCGCTTAAAAGTATTGCAAAGGTAAACAGTTTTAGATATTGCATAATAAGTCACCTAAAATTTTAATATTAGTTATTTGCTGCCATCGTTTCGATAACTTCGCCCAGCACCTGCCGGGTTTGGGTAATCTGGCTTTCAGTTTGCTGTTGGTAGTTGCTTAACGCCTGGTCGATAAGTTGTAAATCGTTGATGCGCTGGCGCTCAAAGTGGGCTATCACTTGTTGCAGCTGCTGTTGATTGTGCCTGTTCAACATGTCGGCATATTCGGTGAGAATGGCCGCATTTTCTTGCTTCATCTGCTCCACAATTGCCTCGGTTTGTGCGTCTGATAACCCCTGAACCTGAGGAGAAGGGGATCCGCCAAAATAGATGGCAAATCCGCTTTGGGTTGACTGCATATGCACATCCGCCACCGCAGCGGAAAGCAACATCAGGGCAATACATGCAGCGGCCGCCAGTGCTCGGCGCATCCACACTGAGGATGGTATTAATTGTTTGATTCGGCTGCTTGGCGTTGAGTCGCTTTTCGATCCGGCATCAACAATAGTAATCTCGCTGGCCGGTGTTACTTCGGGCGCTTGTTGAAGCAGCGATCGCGTTTCGCTTAGCTCGCTAAGTTCCTTCCGCATGTCGGGATTCTCTTCCATGTATGCTTCTAATTTTTTTCGGTCGGCTGCTGAAATCTCATCATAGAGATAGTCCATCAGCAGCTCGCGGGCGGTTTGTTCATTCATAATAGAGCGATTCTTTTTTAAGATTCCATTGATCAAAAATGCCGCGGAGTGTGCGCAGCCCGTAATACATGCGCGATTTTACCGTGCTTTCGGGGATATGCAGCACCTCGGCAATTTCTCTGAACTTCATGCCTTCATACTCTTTCATAATAACAACCATGCGCTGCTCGGCCGGTAATTGCTGCAGCGCCTGCTGCAAAATGGCTTCCAGCTCTTTCTGTTGCAGCGGTCGGTCCGGGTGTTCACTGATTGTATTTGCAATCGGTGCCTGGTCAAATTCATCCATGCTGGCTGACTTTTTGCGACCAGCGCGTTTGGCTTCATCAAGGCAGAGGTTATTGGCGATGCGGTAAATCCACGCTGAAAAAGCGTTGTAATCATCTAGTGTTTTTAACTTTTTATATACACGGATGAACGTTTTTTGGGTGATTTCGCGCGCTTCATCGTGGCTGTTAAAGTACCGGTACGCCACGCGGTGAATACGGTGCTGCCATCGGTCAACCAGGGCATTAAAGGCCCCGGTATCACCCTCGCAAAATGCTTTTATCAACTGTGCATCATTCATATACCTAATCCATGTAGCAGCCAGCAGGTAAAATGTAGTGCACAATTTGTGCACATACAGAATATGCTTGTTAAGCTAACAACTTGTTTTGAAACAAGCCTCAATTAATAGACGAGGGTAGACCCAAAAAAGTCTTAAGAAAGTGGAAAATAATTTCCAGCTATAAAATAAATGTGGCGGCTGCGTCGATAAGTACTTGCATTTGCCACCGTTCGCCTTTGTATTCAAGAAAATGTAGGCTTCGTTCCCGTTGGATTGTAGGCGTTGAAAAGTTCGAAACCCCGAAGTTTTAACCTCCGGGGTTCTGATGGTAAGAAAGGGTTAAGTAGTGCTTATGCTTTTACCGAGGAATCTTTCACAAGCTCACGAACTTTATCCATAATTCCTTCGGGACCAATGCCCACCTCGTCATGCAGCTCGCGCTGGGTGCCGTGTTCAACAATGCGGTCTGGCACGCCCATAATGGTGGTTGGAATGTGGTGTGGCTTATCGGCAAGGTATTCGACAACAGCGCTGCCAAAACCGCCCATCTTGGTGCCGTCTTCAATTGTTATGATACGCTCGTAGGAGTGACAGATTTCATCAATGAGATCGGTATCTAATGGCTTCGCGAAGCGCATATTATAGTGACCTACATTAATGCCCTCCGCTTCAAGCGTATCGGCAGCCTCAATCACGTAATTACCCATCGGCCCGAAACTGAGTATAGCGATGTCATCGCCCTGGCGCAGCTGCTGTCCTTTGCCAATCTCCATTGACTTGAATCCTTCCGGAATGTCCATGCCGGTTGCTTCGCCGCGAGGGTAGCGTATAGCCCACGCTGCTTCTTCGTATTTTGAAGCCGTGAACATCATATCACGCAGTTCCTCTTCATTCATCGGTGATGATATGATCATATTCGGCACGGCACGCAGGTACGAAATGTCATACAAGCCATGGTGTGTAGGACCGTCGGCGCCGGCAATACCCGCGCGATCGATACAAAACACAACGGGCAACTTCTGGATGGCCACATCGTGAATCACTTGATCATACGCACGCTGCAGAAATGTAGAGTAGATCGCGGCAAATGCTTTTTTGCCTTCCGTTGCGAGCCCAGCAGCAAAGGTGATGGAGTGCTGTTCGGCGATGCCTACGTCGAATGCTCTTTCGGGAAACTTGTTCATTAACGGCCATAAGCTCGATCCGCTGGGCATGGCCGGGGTAATGCCGACAATGCGATCATCTTCTTCAGCCAGTTCAACGATAGCATCACCAAACACGTGCTGGTAACGCGGAATGTCGGGCCCGTTGTCTTTGGGCGCCAGCGATTTACCCGTAATTTTATCAAACGGACTGCTTTGTGCGTGCCACTTGGTTTGCTCTCGCTCAGCAGGGGCAAATCCTTTGCCTTTTACCGTTACTGCATGCAATAATTTGGGCCCGGGAATATCTTTAAGGTGCTCAAGCGTGGTGCGCAATGTTTCTACGTTGTGTCCGTCAACAGGACCATAATACTTGAAACCCAGAGCCTCAAATAATCCTCCGGGGTGATGGCCGCTTTGATAGCTTTTTCAAGCCGCGATGCTACTTTCTGCATCTTTTTGCCGGCCGATTTAAAGTGGCCCAGCATGTCGTAAATTTCATCACGCAGCTTATTAAAAGTCTTGCTCGTGGCTATATCAACCAGATATTCGTTCAGTGCGCCTACGTTGGGGTCAATAGACATATCGTTATCATTAAGAATAACAATCATGTCGGTATCTAGGTAGCCGGCGTTGTTGAGCCCTTCAAATGCCAGCCCGGCCGTCATGGCG
>NNSL01000481.1 GCA_003123965.1 Balneolaceae bacterium SMO_bin1 | reverse complement strand
CATGATTCCATTGTTTGCTCAATAGCCGCGGCCATTTGGCGGGCAGCTTTTTCTGTCGATGCCACCCAGAACATGCCTTTTTTGCCTTCAGTCATCTCAGATTCTGCAAATCCGGGCTGTAGTTCAGATACTACAATATCAGCTGCACTGTGGTTGGCTCGCTGGCGATAGCCCTGCAAGTAATTGCTAACAAACGCTTTTGAGGCATTGTACGTAGCCGAAAGCCCATAGCCAAACAACCCCGCAATGGATGAAACGCCGACGATATGCCCGCTTCCCTGCTGTTCAAAGTACTCAAAACTGAAATTGGCCAGCGCGGTAAAGCCTCGTACATTTACGTCAACTACGGTGCGCTCGGTTTCCCAGTCAATGCCCTCCCGAAAGTTCGACACCCCTGCATTGAGAACAATGCAATCCATGCCGCCCATTTTTTCAATCAGAAACTCCAGCTGGTCAAATGCTTCATCCGGTTTGCTTACGTCCATCGGGGTGATGAAAAGGCGGTCACCCAGCTCATTTTGCAATTGCTCCAGCCGATCAACGCGTCGGCCCGTAGCACCAACAACATAACCACGCTGATGCATTTCTACGGCAAGAGCGCGTCCCAAGCCCGAGGTAGCTCCAATGATGATAATTTTATCAGCCATGGGAATATTATTTTGCAATGTGTTCATAAAAATTAATCCAGCCTTTGCCTTTTAGCTGGTTTTCGAGCTTTGGGTGTGCTATTTCGGCAAGAATCCGTGCTGATTTCGTGAGCCGCGGCCCGGGCCGATTAAAATAATGATGGCCGTCGGCGATAAATACCTTGTTGTTTTGCACTGCTTGTAACTTTGACCATTCGCGACGGCTGGTTAATGTTTCCATCTCATTCATGGATTCCTTGATGGAGTAGCCGCAGGGCATGATACAAATAAACTCTGGATTGAGGTCCAGTACCTGCTCCCAGTCAATCCATGGTGAATGCTTGCCGGCCTCGGCTGCCAGTGTTTTCACGTTGGCAGTATTGGCCAGCTCCGGTACCCAATTTCCGGCGGTCATCAGGGGCTCTATCCATTCAATACAGAGCATTGTCGGGGTATCAAAGGAGGAAGTATGCTCCTGAATATCAGCTAATTCGTTACGCATTTGCTGAACCAGTTCTTCCCCGGCTTTCTCGCTATTCACGGCTCCGGCAATTTGACGAATGGATTCGTACACCTCGCTCAAGTTTGTAGGCGAAACAGAGACAATTTCTACATCATTACCAAGCTGCTGGCGCGTGGCTTGCTTTACTTCATCAACCGACGCCGCGCACACTTCGCAGTGATCTTGCGTGATAATGATATCAGGGTTGAGTTGGGCAAGCTGGTCGGCATCAACCCGATAGACTGAGAGTCCCTCTTGCAGCAGGGCTTTGACGCGCTCATCAATTTCGTAACTTTGTCCGCTGGGATTGAATTTGGGTTCTGTGCAGATGGGCAGGGTCTCCACCTTGGCAGGATAATCACACTCATGGGAACGCCCCACGAGTTGATTTTGCAGCCCTAGCGCGGCTACAATTTCGGTGGTGCTGGGTAAAAGCGATATAATGCGTTGTTGGCCAGCCATTTGGTTGAGGGTAAATTGAATTTTGGGCTAAATTTAACCAGATAAAATGTTGACTCAAATTAAAACGATATGCAGCAAATTACGTTCAGCGACTTTGAAAAGATGGACATTAGAATAGGAACCGTGCAGAACGCAGAAATAAACCCGGAGGCAAATAAACCGGCGTTCACCATGGAGATCGATTTTGGGCCGATGGGTATAAAAACAAGCTCGGCGCAGCTTACCGAAAATTACGAAGCGAGTGATCTCATCGGGAAGCAGATTGTAGCGGTTGTCAATTTTCCGGTAAAGAACATTGCTGGCGTGCGCTCACAAGTATTGGTGCTTGGCGTAATGTCGGAGAACAAAGGCGTAGTGCTGCTTCAGCCCGACCGCCCCGTGGAAAATGGAGAATTGATCAAATAACTGGCTGCACCGGGAGAACGGATACACTGGCATTCAAATCATTTTATAATACGGCGGCACAGCTGCCGTTAACAAACTTAAAAGAGGCTTATATTTTAAATCGGAACAAATTATCGGTATTTTAGTCTCAATTTCAAACTAGCAATCTATCCAAATCAACCCAATATCTTATGAGTTTTTTCAAGAAAATGATGCCCATGGCTTTAGGACTATTTTTAATAGCCGGCGGCGTTTTTGCACAAGTTCAGCAGCAAGGCCAAACCACAGAAGTTACTGACGAAGAATTGGAGGCCGTTGTTGGAATTGCAGTGAAAGGGCAAGAAATTCAGCAAGAAATGCAGGCCAATCTTCAGGAGATGGTGAAAGAAGAAGGATTATCTTTTCAGCGTTTCCAGATGATTATGATGAGCCAGCAAAATCCGCAAATGGCAGACTCAATTGAAGTATCCGCCGAAGAAGAAAAAGCTGTGCAGGCTATTCAGCCTAAAATGCAGGAGATGAGCAAAAAGATGCAGAGCCGCATTGATACGGCTATTCAAAACAGCAATGTTACGCAACAGCGCTTGCAAGAAATTCAAAAAGCATTGCAGGCAAATCAGCAGCTGCAGAAGCGTTTCCAGAAAATGATGATGGAAGAAATGCAGTCGCAGCAAGATACTAGCGGCTCAGGTAACTAGTTTTTTCCTGACGTACAATTTTTAAGCCTGCCTTGGTTAACGGGGCAGGCTTTTTTATTTGCTCACCCAGCTATTGCCGTTAATAAAAAAGCGCCAGGGCCGTTTTGCGTGCTCTCCTGCATAATCAACCCCAATGCGCGGCGTGCTTGCAATATCAGTTGGATCAACCGACAGATCATGATCTTCAATCCAGATAGTTGCAGCCGTTAAATCAGTGCCGTCGTAGTGGGTGGTAATGCCCATTGCTTGCGTAAGGCGGCCCGGTCCCGCAGCTACTTTTGGGGCAAGTTTGGATGCGTTGCGGCGCTCAAGAATGGTTGATATGCCATCCAGCGGTTCAACCCCGCGGATAAGTACCGCATCGGCTTTGCCTTGTACGTTGGTAACCACATTAAATAAGTGATGAATACCATAGCAGAGATACACATAGGCCGTACCGCCTGCTTTGTACATGGTTTCTGTGCGTTTGGTACGCAGGCCGTTATTGGCATGGCAGGCTTTATCGTTGCGGCCGCAGTAGGCTTCGGTTTCTACAATCTTGGCACGCGTTACCGGATCACCGGCAATTTGCGTGCACAATACCTTGCCAAGCAGTTCTTTGCTAATGCGCGTAACACAATCGCGCCGGTAAAATTCTTGCGGCAGCTTACTGACCGACATAACCAATTAAGAAATTGAGGTGTATGGGTTTTCTTTGAGCGGTTTTTTGAGAAACGCATCTTGAAATGAGCGGGCGATAATGGTAGAAAAAACGAAGAGCGCGGCGGTATAAAAGGCCCAAAAACCAATTACGATAAGTATGGCGTAACCTTGGTAATAATATCGGTAACCGAAAAACGAGTAGTTTAGGTACCAGCCTACCAGAAATTTGGCTACACCAAACAATACGGTGTACGAGAGAGCGCCCACAAAGGCAACCCTTCGCTTAATGCGCCGCTCGCTGATGTATCGGAATAGGATATAAAATATGAGCAGTGTGAACACCATTGGCAGTACCATATTGAGCATATTGTAAAACCAGCCAAGTTCAAGCACTTGGTTAGTAAAGGGCAGTGCAATGGTTTCGATAGAAATAACCGAGAAGATGGATACGGCAATGGCAATAAAGACCATAATGCCGCCGATCAACCCAAAAGTGAAAAAGTTATGAACCCATTCCCACAAGAAATGCTTGCGGTCTTTAATACCAAAAATTTCAAATACCACATGCTTTACGGTGTGGAAAAGTCCCATCGAGAAAAAGATGAGCACAATAACGCCAACCAGGCCAAATACCTGTCGTGCGCTAATCAGGGGTTCCAGCATTGTTTCGATGGTAACGGCACCTTCAAATACATCGCTCTGCTGCGATTCATAGGTAAAACTGGGAAAAACCTCCTGCCCGTAACGCACAACCTCCCGGAAGGCGTCTTCGTAGCTTAATACATACCCGATGATGGAGATCAGCAAAAGGGTGAAGGGAATGGCGCAGATAATCAGGTTAAAGGTGATGGCAGAGGCGTGATGAAAGACGTCTTTTTCTTTCACCAGTTCTACAAAGGAATTCCAGAAATGTTTATACTTCTGCACAATTAACCGTTAATTTAAAAACCCAAGGCTGTCTCAAGAGCCTTTGCACATGTAGTCTTGAATTGAGATTACCGCGTTCCTTATTATCTTTTAAAGATATGAAAGATAATACGCCGGCAAAACTTTTCCGAATTTAGCTGTACCCGTTGTATGAGTTCAAAAACAAAAAAGCTAACCCCCTTAATGCGTCAATATCACAACATTAAGGAGGAGCATCCTGGTTCGATACTGTTATTCCGGGTTGGTGATTTTTACGAAACCTTTTCTGATGATGCCGAATTGGTGAGCAAAGAGCTGGGCATTACCCTTACAAAACGCAACAATGGCAGTGACCAGACGCCTTTGGCCGGATTTCCCTATCACGCGCTCGATACCTATCTGCCCAAGCTGGTCAAAAAAGGCTACCGCGTGGCGGTGTGCGAGCAGACCGAAGATCCCTCTGAGGCCAAAAGTTCCGGTCGCAAAGTAGTGCAGCGCGAAGTGACCGAGATCACCACGCCGGGTGTTACGCTCTCTGAAAAACTGCTGGAGCACAAGCGCAATAATTACGCCGCGGCCGTATATTGGTCGGGTGATACGGCAGGCGTTGCTTTTGCCGACGTTTCCACTGGCGAATTTTCGCTGAGCCAGGTGCCTAAAGACCGGATCACCGATATGCTGCAGTCCATCACCCCGGCCGAAGTGCTGCTGTCGCAAAAGTATAAAAACAAAATTCCCGAAGAGCTGGAAGAGTACAACATCACCTTTATTGAAGAGTGGGTGTACGAGGGCGATTACGGCTACGAGCTGCTCACCGACCATTTTGAGACGCATTCGCTGAAAGGATTTGGCGTAGAAAAGCTGAAAACGGCGCACGTAGCAGCCGGGGCGCTGATGCACTATATTCAGGAAACGCAGAAAGCCTCGCTGGGGCATATTCGTCGCCTGCAGAAGTTTGAGAACCAAGAATTTATGTCGCTTGATGGCTCTACCAAGCGCAACTGGAGTTGGTTACGACCATCCAGGAAGGTGCCAGCGAGGGCACACTTATTTCCATTTTGGATCAAACGTCCACGGCCATGGGCGGGCGCCTGTTGCGTAAGTGGATTATGCGTCCGCTTAAAAAAATGAAACCCATTCGGGAGCGCCTTAATGCGGTGGAAGCGCTGAATGTAAATCACGAGGTGCGGGAGAACCTGCGCGAAGAACTCGATCAAGTAGGAGATCTCGAGCGACTGATTTCCCGTATTTGTGTGGGCCGCGGCAACGCACGCGATTTAATGCAGCTTAAAATGTCGCTGGCGCAGGTGCCGCGCATCAAAATGCAGTTTAACCAGCTGGATGAGCCGCTGCTGAACGATATCGCCAACCGACTGAAGCTGCTGATTGACGTGCAGGAGCGCATTGAAAATGCGATCCAGGAAGATCCGCCGGCCAGTTTGCGTGATGGAGGGATTTTTAAAGACGGCTTCAACGAGGAACTGGACGAACTGCGTGATGTGGCGCGAAACGGCAAGGAGTACATCACCAAGATCAAAAATGAGCTGGCGCAGGAAACCGGCATCTCCTCGCTGAAAGTGGGCTACAACAAGGTGTATGGCTACTACATTGAGGTCACCAATACGCACAAAGAAAAAGTGCCCGATCATTTTATCCGAAAGCAGACGCTGGTGAATTCCGAAAGGTACATCACCCCGGAACTGAAAGAAGTAGAAGAAAAGATTCTGTCTTCAGAAGAGCGTAGTAAAACGCTGGAATACGAACTGTTTGAGGAGCTGCGGCTCTACGTGGCTGAATTTGCGGAGGACATTCAGCAGGTGGCCGAGGCCATTGCCCAGCTCGATTGCTTGCAGAGTTTCGCCGAAATTGCCTATCGCAACAATTATTGCAAGCCGTCTATTGCCGATGACCAAGTAATTGACATCAAAAAAGGGCGCCACCCCGTAGTGGAGAAGACGCTGCCGCCCGGCGATCCGTTTATCCCGAATGATATTCACTTGGAAAATGAAGACGAGCAGATTCTCATCATCACGGGACCAAATATGGCGGGGAAGAGTATCATTCTGCGCCAAACCGGCTTGATTGTATTGCTGGCGCAGGTGGGCTGTTTTGTGCCGGCTGAGGAAGCACATATTGGGTTGGTGGACAAAATTTTTACCCGTGTGGGCGCTTCGGATAACCTTGCGGCGGGCGAAAGTACGTTTTTGGTAGAAATGAATGAGGCCGCCAATATCTTGAATAATGCTACGCGCAATTCGCTCATTTTGCTCGATGAAGTGGGCCGCGGAACCAGTACCTTTGACGGGCTCAGCATTGCGTGGTCGCTGGCCGAATACTTGCATAATCAACCCTCGGTGGCAGCCAAAACGCTGTTTGCCACGCATTACCACGAGCTGAATGAGCTGGAAAACATGTACGAAAATGTGGTGAATTACAACGTTTCCGTGAAAGAGCACGACGGCAAAGTGGTTTTCCTTCGTAAACTGGTCCGCGGCGGCACCGATCACAGCTACGGCATTCAGGTAGCCGATATGGCCGGTCTGCCGTCTATTGTTATAGAACGTGCCAAGGAAATTCTGAAGAACCTGGAGAGCCACAGCCTGGATATCACCGACAGTAACGGCACGCTCGAAGAAGGGGCCAAGAAAAAGAAAGCAGCCGTGCAAAAAGCGGCTAAGCAAATGGACAAACAGGAGCAGATTGCCCAGCCCTCGCTGTTTCAAACGCAACTCGATCCCAATATCGAAATGCTCATTGATAAGCTGGAGGCCGTGGATCCCAATCGCATGACGCCTATAGAATCACTGATGCTGGTTTCTGAGCTCAAGAAGCTGGTCGATAAAAAGAAATAAATTTCCTCTTTTGAATACCTCTTCCCATCGGCTGGCCTATGTGTATGTGCTGCTTGGCGCCGCACTTTGGGGTATTATCGGTTTGTTCATCGATGCACTTTACGGCGCGGGTTTTACGGCGTTTCAGATCGTGACGCTGCGGGTGGTCAGTGCTGCGGTAATGCTGGTCATTTACTTATCACTAAGTCAGCCAAAATTACTCAAAATTGATTGGAAAGATGCCCTCAGTTTTATCGGCACCGGCATTTTTAGTATCGTCTTTTTCAACTGGGCCTATTTTACTGCTATTGAAGAAGTTTCACTTTCCGTGGCGGTAATTCTGCTCTATACCGGGCCGGCCTTTGTGGTGATACTCTCGCGCATTTTTTTCGGTGAACCGCTTGACACGGCGCAAAATTATGGCGCTGGTTCTCACACTTGCCGGCTGTGCGCTGGTGGTTCGGCTCGTCCCGCTGGGTGATGAACACATTTCGTGGTTCGGCTTGTTAGTTGGGCTGGGATCAGGATTCGGGTATGCACTCTACAGCATTTTCGGCAAGCACGCGCTCAAAAAGTACGATTCGCTCACCGTTATTACCCATACGTTCGTATTTGCCTCGCTGTTTATGCTGCCGTTTAATGCGTGGAGTTTTTCTGCCAATCAGCTTGCTTCCATGCATACTTTGGCGTTGATACTGGGCCTTGGATTTTTTCCCACAGCTTTGGCGTATGGGTTATACACCAGGGGCCTGTCGATGATCGAAAGCGGTCGCGCGTCGGTAACAGCCACTATTGAGCCCGTGGTGGCCACCATGGTTGGTGTGGTAATATTTAACGAAATATTGACGGGCTACCAGCTGTCTGGGATGATTCTGGTGATTGCAGCAGTCGTTCTTATACAGCTGAGGAAAAAGCAGGCTGTGCGGTGAAATTAAATTGAGCCGAATCATATTTTTTCGAAATAACTGTTGCAAATATTTCAAAAGTTTCAAATTATAACGTGGTAACTACCTTCAACTAAGAATTTGATATGCCAAAACAACCCGATCTCACTCAGCAAATTGTCGCCGATTTTGCGGAAGGATACAGCAATTTTGGTCTCAACCCATTAATGGGACGAATTGTAGGATTGCTCATTATTTCCGAAGATCCGCAATCGCTGGATGACATCGTGGAAAAGCTGGAAATGAGCAAGGGACCCATTTCGCAAATTTGTCGCCGGTTAAAAGAGCGCGGACTCATCGAAAAGGTATGGATTCCCGGTGATCGGAAGGATTATTACCGGGCCGCCGACGATATTTTTGGCAAGGCCTACGCCAATCAGATCAACAAGATGAAAAAGAATATCGAAATTGCGGAGAAGTATTTAGCCAAAGCACAGGCTTCAGACTCCCGCCGGGCCGCTTATATTGAAGAGCGCATGGATATGATGAAGGCGTTTTACGAGCTAATGGACGAGTATAACGAAAAGTTTATGGATGCCTGGAGTGAGAAGCATAAGCAGAAACAGGAATAAAAAATTTGGATAATAGCGTTTGGAACTTTTCAAATATTTGATAAATTAAATTGTTATGAATTTTAAAACACATCTTATAGCAGTTTTTGGCCTGTTTTTGATCTGGTTTTGTCTCTTTGAGTCGGGCCAAGCGCAGCAGGTAGATTTCGCTGATTTGGAGTATCCGTATGCGGTTAAGCATCAGGAGCTTAGTAATGGTCAAACGATTGCTTACATCGATGAAGGGCAGGGGCCGGCGGTTATTCTTATTCATGGCCTAGGCAGCTACATTCCGGCCTGGAAGCGAAATATACCAGCCTTAAAAACCAACCACCGGGTGATAGCACTTGATTTGCCCGGTTACGGAAAGTCATCGAAGAATGTTGAAAAATACAGCATACCGTTTTTCGCTGAAACGGTGGCACAGCTGCAGGATTCGCTTGGCATTGAACAGGCAACGTGGATAGGTCACTCCATGGGTAGCCAAATAGCCCTCGAAGCAGCTGCAACCTATCCGGATAAGATTTCAAAATTAGTACTCATTTCACCGGCGGGATTTGAACAATTTTCTGCCCAAGAAGGAGCCATGATGAGCCAGTTTGTAACACCGGCTTCCATTAAGGCTACTCCCGATTCTATCATTCGCGAAACCTTCCGGGCGGCTTTTCATCAATTCCCGGACGAGGCCCAATTTATGGCAGACGATAGGGTTGCGCTGCGCGGGGCCAAAGATTTTGATCTGTATGCCGAAGCGTATGCGGGCTCGGTGCAGGCCATGCTGGAAGGACCTGTTTTTCAAAAGCTTTCTGGGATTGAGACCCCTGCACTTATTATTTATGGACGGCAGGATGCGCTCATCCCCAATCAGCAGATTCACCCAAACTTAACCACGGAGCAAGTAGCCCAAAAGGGAGCAGAGCAGCTGCCGAATAGTACGCTTAAGATGGTGGGTGATGCGGGCCATTTTGTGCATTTTGAGCAGCCGACAAAAGTGAATAACCTACTTACAAATTTTCTAAGTAAATAAATCGAAGGATTGTATTATGGATGATTTTCAAAATAAAATAGTACTTATAACCGGCGGAGTGGGCGGCATCGGTCGTGCCACCGCTCGGCAATTCCTCGACCGCGGCGCCACCGTTGAACTCTGGGATATGGATGCTGATACTGGCAAACAGTTGGCCGAAGATTGGCGCGCCGATGGTGATGACATCAGTTTTAAAAAAGTTGATGTTACCAATTTTGAAACAGTGCAATTGGCCATGCAAGAGCTGCACCAACACCACGGGCGGCTGGATGTGCTTATCAACAATGCAGGGATCACCCGCGATGCTACGCTCAAAAAAATGGAAATATCAGACTGGCAGAAAGTAGTGGATGTGAATCTAAACGGGGTTTTCTATTGTGGAAAAGCCGCTGCGGAAATCATGCGCGAGCAGGGTTCGGGTGTTATTTTGAATGCCAGCTCAGTAGTAGGCCTGTACGGTAATTTTGGGCAGAGTAATTACGTGGCCACCAAATCAGGCGTTGTGGGACTCACCAAAACATGGGCACGTGAATTGGGCCGCAAAGGCGTGCGGGTAAATGCCGTGGCCCCGGGCTTTATTGAAACACCGATGGTAGATACCGTACCCGACAAAATTTTAAATCAATTGAAAGAGCAGACGCCGCTAGGTCGCCTTGGCAAGCCGGAAGATATTGCCTCGGCCTATGTCTATTTGGCTTCCGACCAAGCCGCTTTTATCACCGGAACAGTACTGCAGGTTGACGGAGGGCTGGTATTTTGATGCGACATTCCAAAATCATAGCAAGTGGATCGTACGCCCCCGACCGTGTGATCAAGAATGAGTGGTTCAACCAGCGGCTGGGCGAAGATGTGGATACGTGGCTGCGCGAAAACCTCACCATTGAAGAACGGCGCTGGATGACCGATGACCAAACCACCAGCGATCTGTGCGTGGAGGCCGGCAAGGCAGCACTTGAAATGGCAGGGCTGCAGAAAACAGATATTGATCTGCTTATCATTGCGACTGATACGCCCGATTTTATTTCACCCTCGACCGCCTCGGTGGTGCAGCATAAACTGGGGCTGACCAACGCTACCTCGCTGGATACCAATACCGCTTGTGCCGGGTTCCCCACCGCGCTTACATTGGCCAACAGTTTGATGACAACGGATGAATCGTATAAAAAAGTGATGGTGATGGGCGCCTATGGTATGAGCCGATTTTTGGACTTGGATGACAAGAAAACAGTCACCCTTTTTGCTGATGGCGCCGGGGCTGTAATTCTGGAGCCAACGAATGAAAATGGAGAAGGATTTTTAGCTTCCGACCTGCGAACCATGGCGCAATATCATAAGCACATGGGTATTTATGGCGGTGGTGCTGCGGCGCCCGCAGCCCGAAGCGAGCAGGCGGGCGGAAACCAATGCCTGCAGTTTGTGGAGAAATTTCCGAAAGAAATCAACCCGGAAGTGTGGACCGATATGATTCGCACGCTGGCTGATAAGGGCAATTTCTCAACAGATGATGTTGCCGGGGCGTACATGACGCAGATAAACATTAACCAAATTTGGGAAACACTCGCTAATCTTTCACTGCCGCGGGAAACGGCGCCCACTATCATGGATAAATTTGGCTACACCGGGTCGGCGGCTATCCCCATGGCTTTTGATAAAGCGCTTCGCGGTGGACAGGTGTCTGATGATGATATTTTGGTTTTCGTAGGATCGGGCGGTGGTCTTCATTTCGGCGCCTGTGCATACCGATGGTAAAATCATAAAATAACCAGTGTCATCCTGAACTTGTTTCAGGATCTAATATCTCACAATTTAGTTGATAAAATGGGAATCGCATCTTCAACAATGGTAACAGCAGGCTGGGTTTTGATCCTGCTCTATGCCGCAGTGATTTTATATTTTGTGATTCGCGGCGCTGGTCAAACCAAAGAGATGGATGATTACGCGCTGGGCAGCGTGCTTTTTTCGCCCACAGCTGTAGGGCTTTCACTTGCGGCTTCTATCACCAGCGCGGCCACATTTATTATTAACCCCGGCTTTGTAGCGCTGTATGGTTTCAGCGGGGTGATCGCCATGGGGCTGGCGCTGCCGCTGGCTACGCTCGTCTCACTGGTTTTGCTTACTAAAGGATTTCGCAATTATGGAGCCAACGTAAAAGCCCTTAGCATGGCCGACTGGATGCGCAAGAAATACGACAGCCGCCGCTTTCGGCATCTTTTTCGGTTTTCTTTCCTTGCTCCTCATCACGTTTATAGTTTTAATTTGCGTTGGTCTGGTCAAGGTGCTTTCGAGCACGCTAAACCTGCCCGAATTTTACACCTTGCTGGGTATTGTCATTTTCATTTTTGGCTACATGATGTACGGCGGCGCCAACTCCATGGTGTACACCAATACAATACAGGCCGTGCTGATGGTAATTGTGGCTTTTATTTTGCTTGGCTCAGGTTATGAGCACTTCAGCGAGGGCATAACCGGTTTTGTACAAAAGCTGGAAGCTATCGATCCAAAGTTGACTCAAGCCACCAACGACAGCAGCTTCCTGTTTCGCGACTACTTCGAAATCATTATTGCACCGTTGATCGTGGGCATTGCTATTGTTTGCCAGCCGCATATTCTCACGAAGTCACTGTTGCTGAAGCGCGATGAAGACGTGAACCGCTACTTAGTGGTAGGTATTGCAACGCAGTTTCTATTTTTCCTTGTGGTGATTGCAGGGTTATATGCACGCATCAGCTTTCCGGATTTAACCGTGAATGGTGAAGCCCTGGCCATGGACGGCATCGTATCGGCTTATGTGGTGAATGAGTTTACGGTTGGTTTGGCCTTAGTGATTGTGTTGGGGTTGCTGTCGGCGGGTATTTCCACGCTCGAAAGCCTGATTCAATCCCTCTCTACCTCCATCACCAACGATATTATTGAACCGCTGGCGGGAAAAAGTATTTTCAAAAACGATATTTTTGGATTGCCGGCCAAACTGGTATGCAATCGTGTGGTGATTGTAGTGATGGCCATTGTGACAGTAATTATTTCGTGGCAGCAGTTGGTGAATCCTAAACTGAGTGTCGGCATTTTTGCCCAAAACGGGGTATATGCGTACTTCTCAGCGGCCTTTGTACCAATATTAATGGGCATGTTTTTTAAAAATGTTCCGAAAATGGCGCCTATCGGGGCATCGGTAGTAGCAGTTATTGTGCACTTTACGGTGTACTACGGACAGTTACGGGTGCCGTTCTCTGAGGCTGATGGTGAGAATCCAGGTGTTGCCGCTGCATTGGCTATCATAAGTGCGGTGCTGGTTGGTTTCACTATTTACGCAGCTAAAAATGGAGGTATTGAACTACACAGCGAAAAAAGTGCTCCTGCAGCAAATCCCTGATTATGAACTACAACAACTGGCTCAAAAAACGCGAGCGATATACGCCTGAGAAGGAGGCCGTGATAGATACAGGCACTGGCAAGCGCTACACCTATCGCAACTTGAACAGCAAAGCCAATCGGCTGGCAGGCCATTTACAGCACAGGCACGATCTAAAAGCTGGTGATCGACTGGCGGTGGTATCAAAAAACAGCGTAGAATACATGATTCTGTTTTTTGCATGTGCTAAGTTGGGCATTGTGCTGGTGCCGCTTAATTATCGGTTGCCCGTAGAGGGGTTGAAAGTGTTAATTCAGGATGCAAATCCGCACGTGCTCGTCCATTCTGAGGAATTTAATCACGTATCTGAGCAGGATACGCCTTATGCCGATTCAATGAAATTTCTGCAATTTGAGGGTGATAATTCAATTGCAGGCATGTTGAATACCACGGCCCCAGATCCCATTATCCACGAAGCCGCCTACGATGACATCGCAATGATTCTCTACACATCGGGCACTACGGGCAGGTCGAAGGGCGCGATGATTACTTGGCGCCAAATTCACTGGAATTCGATGAATACGGAAATAAGCCTGGGGCTTACCGGTCATGACAGCTCTTTTGTCAATACACCATTTTATCACACGGGCGGCTGGCATGTACTGCTCACGCCGCTCATTCACCATGGTGGAAAGCTGATCTTTCAGCCCGAATTTGATGCTGCTGCCTGCAATGAACTCATTGAGAAAGAGGAGATTAGTATTCTCTTTGGCATTCCCACTATGCTGCGCATGATGATGGAGCAAGATAACTTCGCGTCGGCCGATTTCCGGAGCCTGCGATTTGCTATTTGCGGCGGAGAATCCTGTCCTATCCCGGTCATCAAGCAATTTGAAGAAAAGCATGTGCCCATTCGACAGGGATATGGGCTCACCGAAGCGGGGCCAAACTGTTTTTCACTGCCCGCCGAAGATGCTATTCGCAAGAAAGGTTCGGTTGGATTTCCCAACTTCCACATTGGAACCAAAATAGTGGATGATGACCAGAATGAAGTACCGCAGGGAGAGGTGGGTGAATTATTGATGAAGGGGCCGCATGTATTTGAAGGGTACTGGAAAAATCCGCAAGAAACCGAGGAAGCCATCACCAAGGGGTGGGTGCATACCGGGGATCTGTTCCGGTGCGATGAAGACGGCTACTATTTTATGGTGGGCCGTAAAAAGGAGATGTACATCAGCGGGGGCGAAAATGTGTACCCGGTGCAGGTAGAAAAAGTGATTTATGAACATCCTGCCGTGGCGCAGGTAGCGGTAATTGGAGTGCCCGATGAAAAATGGGGCGAAACGGGCTGCGCGTATGTGGTTTTGGAGGAGGGAGAACAAATTACAGCCGAAGAACTGAAAGAATACTGTCGGCATTACCTGGCGGGATACCAATGCCCGGGGTACGTTAATTTTTAAGGATGATTTACCTGTGGGTGATTCGAATAAGATTCAGAAACGTGACCTGGAGCAACAGTTTAAGCGTGAGCATCATGACTGAAATCAACCACCTTGATGGCATTGAGTCGCGTTTTGTAGAAACAGAACGCTTGCGAATGCACGTGCTGACTGCGGGAAACCAAACTAAGAGCCCGATTTTATTTCTGCACGGCAATACATGCAGCGCCACCATCTGGGAAGAATTTATGCTGCAGTTTGCCGAAGGTTTTTACTGTGTTGCACCCGATTTGCGCGGTTTTGGCCAAACTGACGACCGAGCCATTATTGATGCTACACGCGGTATGCACGATTGGGTAGATGATTTGCGCGCGCTCACGAAAAAGCTTGGACTGGCCACCTACCACTTAATAGGTCATTCGTTGGGTGGATTCGTGTGCTGGGGAATGATTGGCCGCTGCGCAGAACAGCTGCGTTCGGTTTCGCTCATTGCACCGGGTTCGCCGATGGGATTTGGGGGTATACATGGTCGCGGGGGCTGTCCCAATAACGAAGATTACTCAGGGTCGGGTGGTGGCATTGTGGTTGATGCATTTGCCGAGCGTCTTGCCAAGGGCGACCGAAGCGCAGAAGATCCCTTTTATTCACCGCGCAACGCCATGAATCGCTTGTTTTGGAAAGAAGGGTTTACCGCCAACCGGGAAGAAGATATTCTCACGGCCATGCTGAATATCCACACCGGTGATAAAAAATATCCCGGCGATTGGGTCGACACAGAATATTGGCCGGGAGTGGCACCGGGCAAATATGGGCCAGTGAATGCACTATCACCAAAGTACAACCAAAATGTAAAAAGCAGGTTGCTGCGCGCCGAACCCAAGCCTCCGCTATTATGGGTACAGGGCAAAGATGATAACATCATTTCGGATCAGTCGTATTCAGATCCGGGATTTCAAGGAAAGTTGGGCCTGCGTGATGGGTGGCCGGGGGAAGATCACTTTCCGCCGCAACCCATGATTTCGCAAATAGAGCAGGTGTTAAAGACGTATCAAACCAAAGGAGGAACGGTAATAACCAAGTGGGTTGATGACTGCGGGCATACACCTTTTCTGGAACATCCCACAATTACTGGTCAAACCGTCTTAAAACATATAAAAGAGTATAATTGATTTTATATTTGTTTTATTTGATAATTTTAAAAACTTTGATAATTAACATAAATAAACGAAACAGCATGGATTTTTTAATCACAACCAAAACGTTAGAAATGGGGTCACTATGAGAACATTCATATCCATCATATTGTATTGCTCGCTGCTGGCCATGGCCACAGGAGCATGGGCACAAGATACCGGGGTCCTTGAAGGCACGGTAACCGATCAACAAAGTGGAGAAACACTGCCTGGTGTAAATATTTCCATAATGGGTACATCGCAGGGCACGGCCACGAATGCAGAGGGTGTGTATCGCATTGAGGGCCTGGAACCGGGCGAATACCGCGTGCGTGCCACGTATGTGGGCTATGCCGAATTTCAAAGCGAACCTTTAACTATAGAGGGGGGCGAAACCACCACCTTGGACATTGCTTTGGAGCAGACCAGATTGCGGGGCAACGAAATAGTGGTATCGGGCACTAAGCGTCCCGAAAAAATGCTGGAATCGCCTACAACAATTGAGCGCGTCTCCGAAGAGGAAATTTCATCATCGGGTGGCTCTACGTTTATGAATGCAATGGCGAACTTGAAAGGGGTTAACTTTCAAAACGCGGGTGTAAACACGCAGCTCATTTCGGCGCGGGGGTTTCAACAGCAGTTTTAACACGCGTATGCTGTTCTTAATTGACGGGCGGCTTGCCACGCTTGGTAGCACGGGTCTGCCCCAGGGCAACTTCTTGCCGTCGAGCAAGCTTGATATTAAAAGCATTGAGGTGGTACTTGGTCCTGCCGCGGCGCTTTATGGCCCCAATTCTGGTGCCGGTGTTGTGAATGTTACGACCAAAGATCCGTGGGATGAATCCGGAATAGCGGTAAACGGACGTCTGGGCACGCAAAACCTGCGTGATGTTACGTATCGTGTGGCAGGTACGGTTAATAATAACTTCGGGTATAAACTTACCGGCCAGTTCATGCAGGCTACCGATTTTAAACCTCAGCGTGAGGACAGCCTACATTTCTATCAGCCGGCGGGCACCAAGCCTACATCGGCCAATACGGTTTTCGAAACTGATGTAGTTGAAGATTACGATGTGGGAGCTACCAAAGTAAATGGCTCGCTGTACTATATGCTTGATGATTGGAAACTGACTGGTACATACGGGTGGTCATCAACCGATCAATTTTCACTGACCTCAAACGGACGAAACCGTATTGAAGGCTGGGAAGTTGACTTTCAAACCCTGCAGCTGAGCAGCAGCAACTGGTATGCGCAGGTAACACGTACCGGTAACAAAGCGGGCAGTTATCAGATAAATCAAGTAGTGCCTGCCGTGCAGGCAGCTGTAAATCAGGGTGCCAGCCTTGAAAGTATTGATATTGAAAGTATCCGTGAAAGTGTAGCTTTTATCGATGATACTGAAATCTATGATTCAGAACTTCAGTATAACAATACCCTTGGTGGGGTAAACCTGGTAACCGGTTTGCAATACCGCAATTTCCAGCCGGAATCGCAGGGAACCTACCTTAATGATGGAGAAGGCCAGAGTATAAGCCGTGAGCTTTTTGGCGGTTATGCTCAACTTGATTTTGATATTGTGCAAGACCAGCTCCGTGCCGTGCTGGCCGCTCGTGTAGACGGCAACAGTGACTACGAAACCCAATTTAGTCCGAAAGGATCAATTGTGTATACAGTAGCCCCGGAGCAGAATATCCGGGCAACGTACAACCGGGCCTATACGAGTCCCACCATACTCCAAAGTCATGCGCTAATTCCGGTTGATTTAAGCGCCATTGCCCCAGGATATGCATTGCTTATTAAAGGCAATACCGATGGGTATACCATCCGGGATGCCAGTGGAAATGTGGTGAACACCATTGATCCTACTGTCCCCGAAGAAGTAAACTCGGTTGAACTTGGCTATAAGGGTGCATTTGGTGAAAAGCTGTTTGTCGACATGGTAGGCTACTACTCGTGGTACAAAAACTTTATCGGTACATCAACCGTGGCCGATGGATTCCAGACCAAAGCCTTCCAGGATGGGGAAGAAGTGCTTGCCGAAGGCAGCACCAACACAATGCTGCTCACCTATATCAACTTTGGTGAAGCTACAGTGCAAGGGTTTGATGTAGGACTCAATTATTACTTCAGTGATAATTTCAGTATCAATGGAAGTGCATCAACCATTAAGTTGACGGACTTTAAAAATGCGACCAACGATACTGAATTGCCCTTAAACACACCACCCCTCAAAATTAAAGGTGGGTTTACTGCAAGCAACTTCATTGACAGCAATACGTTCCGGGAGCCGTTCTTCCGCCTCAACGGGCGCTGGCAAGATGCCTACCAGTTCCGCTCGGGCTACTGGAATACCAACGTTTTGCTCGATGATGACGGTGATATCACCAACAAAGAAGAGCTTCCTGCCAAGTTTCAGCTCGATGCCTCTATTGGATTCAATATTTCCAATACGGGCCTCTCGTTCCAGGGCAGCGTTTCTAATATTTTTGATACCGAGCGCGTAGATATCCTGGGCCCGGCGCCTATGGGGCGAACAGCCTGGGTATCATTGCAGTATAAATTTAGCGGTCTGCGTAACTAGCAGCATTCCAAAACCGTATTTAAAGCCTGTTTCGCTACCGCGGAGCAGGCTTTTTTATGTTCATCACCCAATGAGAATGACCTTGGAAACACCTATCTTTGGTCGTATGAAAACCTCTGCCAAATACATTGCCGACCGCATTCGCCTGATGATTGCCACCAAGCAGTTTCAGGTGGGAGAAGTGCTTCCTTCAACGCGAGAGCTGGGCCGTCAGCTGGAAACCAGTTTCCATACCGTGCGGAAAGCGTATCATATTTTGGCCGAAGAAGGACTGGTGCGCGGTGAGCAGGGCCGTGGATTTATTGTAGAGCGGCAGAATACGAACTTGGATAAATCGGACCGGCTGGAAATTGGTGCCGATAAAATGCGTAAGCTGCTGGAAGAGCTTATTGGCTACGGGCTTGATGAATCGGAAATGGATGAGTTATTCCAGGAGCAGCTCAGCTACATGGACTGGCCCGACCGCATTGAGAGTTGTGCCACGGTGGGTGAAACCGGGGAGCTGGGCCGCATGCTGGCCGGGGCGATTCAGGAAGAAGTAGGCGTAAAAAGTGCGGTGCTTAAACCCGATGAATACAACAAAACCGTAAAGTACGATGCCCTGTTTGTACCCATTCAGCTGATTAACAAATTCCGCGATTTCGCCGAAAAGGGGCGCCTGCTGCCCATTATTTACAGCATCCACCCCGATACGCTTCTGTCTATCGTTGATCGCGCGGCCATTGATACCATTGGGCTGGTGACCGTAGAAGATGAAACCATTCCCAAAATCATTAATTCGCTCAAGGCTAATATCAACTTTGATGGATCTTTTGTAGCAGGCGCCACCTACGGAAAGTCACTACCGCTTTTTGTGCGCGACAGCGACCTGATTATTTA
>NNSL01000490.1 GCA_003123965.1 Balneolaceae bacterium SMO_bin1 | reverse complement strand
CATCAAGATCCAACTCTTCCATCAGCCGTATATATTCGAGAAACTGTTTGGTGATGTATGAGATGGGAATATTGTAGATATCGAGCTCATCTCTTTTGATAAAGAAAAGCAGTAAATCCAGAGGGCCTTCAAAGTTTTTTAACTGAACCCGATACATTAGGCTAAAAGATATTATTGAATGAAAAGATTAGCTATGCAGCATGCTAATGATTATTACTGCATATAAAATTAAAATACCGACAATATTCGGCAAATTCATCAAGTTTTTATACTTTCAAAAAAATCTAACTGAGGTCGGGAGTACTGCACGAAAAGACATTGCATGAATTTATCTGGATTGGTTGAGGCAATTGAGCAAGGTAATGAGGCGGAGGCAAATCAGCTTATAAAAGAGTTAACCCCTCGGTTAATTTCCTTTTTGCGGCTGCAGATGAATGCAGAGAAGCACGAGGCACAAGATTGCGTACAAGATGCGTTGATGAGTGCGGTTGAATTTATTCGAAAAGGCAAGTTACGGCACACCAAGGGGCTGTTCTCATTTTTATTATCGAGCTGCAGAAATAACTATTTAAACATGCAGAACCGGCAAAAGAAAAGCAGCCTGAACGAGGTGCCGGAAGACAAGCCGGTGGTTCCAAAGCAGCTCCACACAATATTGAATAAGGAACGGCGAAAGCTATTAGAGCAGTGCCTTGAGCAGCTTTCCGATACCTATCGCAGCTTTTTTGATTACTGGTACCGCTATCCTGATTCTAATGCAAAGGCGGCTGCAACACGATTTAATACGACTGAAAGTAATGTTTGGACCCGAAAGCACCGCATGATCAAAAAGTTGAGTAATTGCTATCAACAAAAAAGTGAATATTAATTGTAAGGAATGCTCTGTTCGGTTGTCTTAATGCATAAGGATCTGCTGCCCGCAGAAGAGGCGGCGCCAACTGAATATTCTAATTACTGCTATGGATGAATCAAGAGATATAGAACTGGAAAAAAAGATTGATGCTTACCTAAAGGGTAAGCTGTCTGCTGAGGAGGTGGACGCGCTTTGGGTTGAGCTGATGAAAAAGCCCGAGTACATAAAGTTGCTGGAGACAGAAATGGATTTGAAACGCCTGTACCGGCAGAAACAAAATGAGCAAAGCACTTCAACAACTTATTACTGGAAATGGATTGCCGCCGCGGCTGCTGTGGCGCTTATTGTACTCTCAATTAATTTGTTTGATACCAATTCTCATAAACCACTGCAGCAGTGGGCAGCAGCGGAAATTGATGTATCACAAAACCTGGCTTCGGCAGAGGTCACAAGGTCTTTTGGCAGATTAACGCCTGCCGATTCATTACTTAATTTAGGCTTTAAGGAAGCCCTGGAAGGCAATGCCGATCGTGCAAGAGAAATATACCGCCGCATTGTGCAGGAATACAACGAAGCGGATGTAGTGGCAAAAGCATACTTGAACCTTGGAATTCTGCAATACAACGCTGGAGATTTTGAAACCAGCATAAGCAGTTTAAATAGGGCTGTGGCTATCAATCAAAGTGACTCTTTGCTCACAGAGCGATCTTACTGGTACCTGGGAAATGCGTACATCAATACTAAGCAGCTGCAACAGGCTCGTGCAGCTGTACAGCAAGCCTATAATCTGGGATCCATCTATAAAAAAGAGGCGTACAATATGCTGCGCCGACTCGACTATGAGCTGGGAAATATTGATGCCGAGACTTTTGAGCGAGAAATCAGCAGGGAATAAATCATTTCGATACTTTGCCGAGAATAGGTTAATTTGTGTTCGTCTAAAAGCCAGCAACTAACCTTTATTTTCTCGTGCAAAACCCTTTACTCGATTCGTCAAAAAACGATGAAGCTTTTGAGCGGAACGTTCGTCCCGCCTCCATGGATGAATTTGTCGGTCAGGAGAAGGTCATTCGCAATCTGTCCGTTTTTATCAAAGCCGCTCTAAAACGAAACGAAGCGCTTGATCATGTGATCTTATCCGGACCGCCAGGCTTGGGCAAAACAACCCTTGCCCACATAATTGCTCACGAAATGGGCGTACAAATTCGGCCAACTACTGGCCCGGTACTTGAAAAGCCCGGTGATTTAGCGGGAATGCTCACCAACCTGGAAGAGGGAGACGTACTTTTTATTGATGAAATTCATCGCCTGAACTCCGTTGTAGAAGAGTACCTTTATTCGGCCATGGAAGATTATAAGCTGGATATTGTTATTGATTCCGGGCCTAATGCCCGAAGCGTGCAGATTGACTTAAATCGTTTTACACTAGTGGGGGCTACTACCCGTAAAGGGCTGCTAACAGCCCCGCTGCGCGCACGTTTTGGTATAGATATGCGGCTTGATTATTACGAGGTAAAGCTGCTGCAACGAATCGCACTGCGAACTACATCCATCTTGCAGATGGGAATTACCGAAAAGGGCGCATACGAGATAGCCCGTCGCAGCCGAGGCACGCCCCGTATTGTCAATAAGCTGCTCCGCCGAACGCGCGATTTTGCCCAGGTTGACGGAGAGGATACCATCACCGATGAGATTGCGGATAAAGCGCTAAATGCACTAGATGTAGATCAAAACGGGTTTGACGAGATGGATATTCGCATTCTGCAGGCCATTATTGGTAATTATGATGGCGGCCCGGTAGGTTTAAGTACAATTGGAGTAGCGGTAGGAGAAGACAAGGGTACCATTGAAGAGGTATACGAGCCGTATCTTATCAAAGAAGGGTTTTTGCAACGTACGCCCAAGGGACGCGTGGCGACAAAAAAAGCATTTCGCTATCTGGGTGTTGATCCAAATACCGATGAAGTCAGCCAGGATTTGTTTGATTAAAACCCTTATTAACCTCTAGCAGGGGGCCCGTCGTTCCCTTATTTAAATATATTTACACCCACTTTAAATTTATTTGTTTAGGGAACTACGGCGGTATCATATGTGATTGTTAGGTATTCAATTCACTCTAATTAATCATGTATAGATATGAGCATTTTAAATTACAATCCCTTACGGAAGTTAAGAGCTTTTACGCTGGCAATGTTTGCGCTTTTGGCCGGTACGGTTATTCTTGCTGGTTGCAGTAGCGATGACACACCGTTTTCTCAAGAGCCAGGAAATATTGTTGAGGTTGCTGAAGCCGATGGCAATTTTACAACACTGCTCTCTGCAGCAGCAGATGCGAATTTAGCAGGCACACTCCAAAGCGATGGGCCGTTTACGGTTTTCGCTCCCACCGATGATGCCTTCCAAAACCTGCCTGATGGCTTGCTCGAAAGCTTGAGTCAGCAGCAGCTGGCAGAAATTTTGAGTTATCATGTAGTGCAGGCTGAAGTGCCTTCATCGTCACTTCAGGCCGAACAAGCGGTAGAAACAGTAGCTGGGGGCGATATTTTCGTAACAGTTGCCAACGGTTCAGTTACAGTAAATGATAATGCCAACGTAATTTCAGCTGATATTGAGGCTTCAAATGGTATCATTCATGCTATTGATCAGGTTCTTTTGCCTGATGCTTATTTAGATGTCGTTGGAATTGTTACCAAACGGTATAATCTGCAAACGCTCGAAGATGCCGTGGTATCTGCTGGCCTGGCTTCAACTCTTGGGCAAGACACCGAAGATGGATATACTGTTTTTGCGCCAGCCAATGCTGCATTTGAGGGACTGGACCTTTCCGGGCTTACCACCGAACAGCTGCAAGGCGTATTAACGTACCACGTACTCCCTGCTACAGTGCTATCTGGCGATCTTTCTGCCTCACAAACCGTAACCACCGTGAACGGAGAGACACTCTTAATTGAAGTTTCGGGCGGAGCAGTAACTCTTACGGATCAACAGGGCAATACCTACCAGGTTACCGAGGCCAATATTGAAGGCTCGAACGGGGTAGTACATATTATTGATGGCGTGTTGATGCCAGGCTAGGCGCGTCCCGCTTTCAAGTCAGTAAATAAATAGTCAAAGAGGATATGCCGCCCCGGTGTATCCTCTTTTTGTTACGAGCAATTTATTCTGCAATGAAAGCTGTTTTTTTGTAGCTTCACTGCTCATAAAAACAAGATTTACATAAGCAACATATGAAGAAACTTTTTACCTCCGAATCTGTATCCGAAGGACACCCCGACAAAGTATCTGATCAAATTTCTGACGCCATACTTGATGCGATGCTTGCCGATGATCCCGGCTCGCGCGTAGCGGTAGAAACACTGGTAACTACCGGCTTGGCCGTCATTTCCGGCGAAGTAAGCACCGATGCCTATGTTGATGTGCAAGAACTGGTTCGCGAAGTTATTCGCGACATTGGCTACACCAAAAACAGCTACCGGTTTGATGCAGATTCCTGTGGCGTTCTCACCACTATACATCAGCAAAGCCCCGACATTGCCCAGGGCGTTGATGAAGATTCCGACAAAGCTATGGGCGCCGGCGACCAAGGCATGATGTTTGGCTATGCATGCCGCGAAACGGATACTTACATGCCCATGACGTTGCAATATGCGCACGATTTACTCCGAAAGTTGGCACATATTCGCAAGAAAACAGCCCTTATGCCGTACCTTGGTCCTGATAGCAAAAGTCAGGTAACCGTTGAATATGATGAGGACGGCAATCCACTGCGCGTTGATACTATTGTGCTTTCTACTCAGCACGATATGGAAGTTGATCAGCCGCAAATCAAAGAGGATTTAAAAAAGCATCTAATTCCTGAAATAATCCCGGAAGAGCTGATGGACCCGGAAACCATCCTTCATGTTAACCCCACGGGTAAATTCGTTATAGGCGGGCCGCATGGCGATACCGGTTTAACCGGCCGCAAGATTATTGTTGATACCTATGGCGGACGCGGTGCTCACGGCGGAGGTGCTTTTTCCGGAAAAGATCCCTCAAAGGTTGACCGTAGTGCGGCATATGCTTCACGGCATATCGCCAAGAATATTGTAGCAGCCGAACTGGCTGATGAATGCCTTGTACAGCTTGCATATGCTATTGGCATCGCTCAACCGGTATCAATCAATGTAAATACGTATGGAACCGGCAAGGTAGACGACATGAAGCTTGCTGAGGCCATACAAAAAACGTTTGATTGCACCCCCGCGGGCATCATCGATCGGTTTAACTTGCAAGAGCCCATCTATCGCAAAACAGCGGCGTATGGTCACTTTGGCCGCGAAGAATTTCCTTGGGAAAAGCTCGACTTTACCGATAAAATTCAGAACGCGCTTTAATACAAAAAATCCTGCAGCGCTTATTGCACTGCAGGATTTTATATTCCTGATTTATCCCTTCTATTTCATTTATCTGGCTTGCAAACGCAGCATAATTTTATTCAGCTGACCCATCATACTGCTGTTTATACGCGTTTTTTATGCGCTGATTCATATGGCGTTTGTAGTGTTCATATTCATATCGGCTGATTGTGAAGGACGAATGATAATTTCCGTCGTTGCAATCAACGCTCAGCTTCTCAGGCTTATCGGCTTCGGTAATATTTACTTCTATGTCGCCGAGTTTGTATGAATCAACAGTGGATGACATGCCAGTTAATTGAATTTAAAAAATGGTGCTGCTGGTTAATAAACTATACATCTAGGCGCATAAAGTACGAATATGTGTTTTGCTTTGATAGAAAAATCTCGTAATTATACGTGATTTGATCAAGCCGGTATTCCAATAATAAATTCATGAGCACACCTAAATACGATTCGTACAGCAACCGCTTTAAGGCAAAAGTGGCGCTGGAGGCCTACAAGCATGATAACCTTGCGGACCTGTCTAAAAAATATGAAGTGCCGGTGCAGACTATCGAAATTTGGGCCGATGAATTGCAAAGCAGAGCCGAGCTGTTGTTTATATGTAACGATGACGCCTCTAACTTAAAGTCCATAAAGCGGCAGGCCGCCCTACTGAAGACGACGCTGGAATCATCACCCAACGGAATAATCGTAACCGATTTAAATCGCGAGGTGATTACGTATAATCAAAACAGCGTGGATATGTGGGAGTTGCCGCAGGAGGTAGAGGGGCGTGGCAGCTTGAAAAAAGTTATGCCCTATGTAATAAACAAGCTCAAAGATCCCGAGCGATACCAGGAAATACTCGAAAAAACCTACGGCAATCCGGAAGTATCCTCCAGCGATATTTTAGAACTTAAAGATGGCCGATTTTTTCAACGGATAGCCGTTCCCTACCGGGAAGGAAATGAGGTTGTTGGGCAGGTTATTAATTTCATTGATATTACGCAGTTTAAGAAAGCCGAGCAAAAGCTCACCGAATACAGCGATTTGCTGCAGTCTATCAATGAAAATGTTAATGAAGCTATTTTACGAAGCACACCCAGAGAAGGCTTGATATATGTAAATGACGCCTTTGTTTCTATTTTTGGCTACGATTCTAAAGAAGAAGTGTTGGCTACCAATCCTTCTGAATTTTATGCCGATGATTACGATCGTAACAGCCTGGTTGATAAGCTGATTAATAACAAAGGATTTAAAAATGAGGAGGTACTTTTTAAACGGAAGGACGGCTCCACATTCTGGGGGCTCGAAAACAGTACGCTTATACGTAATAACGGAGATATTTATATTGACGGCGTAGTGACCGATATCAACAATTGGAAACAAGCGCAAGAAGCGCTGCGCAAAAGTGAGGAGAAGTACCGCTCTATTCTGCGAAATATTGAGGAGGGTTATTTTGAAACGGATTTGGAGGGCAACTTCACGTTTTTTAACGCAGCCCTGGTGGATATTATGGGTTATGCCGCCGATGAAATGATTGGGATGAATAACCGGGAATATATGGATGAGGCGGCGGCACGGAAAGTCTATGAAACATTCAACCGGGTGTATAAAACGGGGCGGCCGGAGAAAATATTTGACTGGCAGCTGGTGTGCGGTGATGGCTCTCGCATTTATGTAGAGGCTTCTGTAACACTGCGGCGCGACGCCCACGGTGAACCCATAGGATTTAGTGGCATGGTGCGCGATATAACGGAGCGCCGCGAAAAAGAGCAGCAAATTCGAGATTCACTGCGAGAAAAAGAAGTGCTGTTGGGAGAGATTCATCACCGGGTAAAGAACAACTTGGCGGTTATTTCAGGCCTGCTCTATTTGCAGGGTGAACAAACCGATGATGAGTCAGCCACGAGGGCGCTGCGCGAGAGCCAGAACCGCATCAACTCCATGGCGCTCATCCACGAGTTGCTGTACACCAATCGTACTTTTTCGAAGCTGCGGCCCAAACAGTATATCGAAGAGCTGGTGGAGCACCTCTCTTCCAATCTGAAAGGAACGGAGGCCAATATTTCAACCAGTATTGAAGCGGATGACTTTGATCTGGAAATGAGTATGGCTATTCCCTGCGCACTTATTGTGAATGAACTAGTGACCAATGCCTATAAATATGCTTTTAACGGTCATGATAAAGGGCGTATTGATATCCGTTTTGTACGCGATAATGAAGGAAAATACTGTATAGAAGTGGCCGATAACGGGCGGGGCCTGCCAGGGGATTTTAGTATCGAAGACAGCGGCAATCATAGCCTCGGTCTTTCATTGGTGAAAACACTGACCCGCCAGTTAAATGGTATTTTGAGTGCCGAAAACAACAACGGCGCGCGCTTTACCATTACCTTTGAGGCGTAAATAAAAAATGGGAGCCGCTGTTGCGCAGCTCCCATTACAAACGTGGATTTTGAGTTAAATTAACTGTCCATTTCCACCTGCTTAGATTCCAGCTCGGCATTCGGCTTTTCTGCAGTTTCCCCTTTTAGGTATTCATTGAACCAGCGCATCATGCGCAGGTTATAATCGTACTGGGCGGTGGCATTGGCATTGCCGTGGCCTTCACCGGGATAGAGTACGAGCCGAACGGGTGTGTCAGTGCGGGTTTTGATGTGGCGGTATAATTCATACGATTGACCGGGATCAACACGGGTGTCTTCCTTGCCGGCCATGATGAGCAGCGGCGTATCGGCCTGACCGGCATGAAAAATGGGGCTGCTTTCGAGGAAACCCATCCAGTCGTCCCAGATGCGCTCACGAGCGTGCACCAGAAACAGCTCTTCGGGAATATCGCTGGTTCCCCATTTAGAAATATTATTGCTGATACCTACAAACATGACTCCGGCGGCAAAACGGTCAGTGTAGCGGGTGGCAAACCAGCCCGTGGCGTAGCCGCCGTACGAGCCGCCGGTTACGCCAACACGTGCCGAATCAGCGATGCTTTCGGCGATAAGCTCATCAACGCCCTGCACAATGTCGTCAAACTCGTCGCCGGCCATGTCTGCCTGGCTGCTTTTGGCAAATTCCAGGCCGCGGCCGGTACTTCCGCGATAATTGGGGTAAAACACAAAATATCCATTAGCGGCGCCAACCTGTCCGGGATCGGAGTAGTCGGTGAGCCAGCCATTGTCATAATGGCTTTCGGGTCCGCCGTGCACAACGGTAATCATCGGGTAGCGCTGGCCTTCTTGGTAATCCAGTGGGTAGACAAGCAAGCCTTGCAATTCCAGTCCGTCGTCAGCCTTCCAGGTTACCACTTTTTGTTCGCCCATAGCAATATCCTGCAGCCAGGGATTCGTGTTGGTCATGCGGGTCGGTTGATTTTCCTCGGGGGCCATAGCATATAGCTCCAATGGGTGGGAGGCTGTTTCTCCCAAAAAGGCGATCGAACCATCATTAGCTTGGGCGAACTGCTGCAGCACGGTTTCGCCGGGAGCAATTTTGGTACGCATGTTGGTGCCGTCAATATTGATGCTGCCGAACGATGACCATACCCCTTTGCTTGCCAGGTAGTTGATACTGGAGCTGTCGGTCCATTGGAATTGCTCAAATTTGCCCTCAAAGTCCGGGCTGAGCATCGTGGGCTCACCGCCGGATCTTGGCACAACAAACAGGCGGCCAGCAATAGGATCGTGAATGTTGGCACCGGCAATCATAGCCAGGTGGCTGCCGTCGGGGCTCCATTCAATTTGCCCCAGCTTACCTTGATGGTCAATTTTTGCCATTGTTTTTTCACCATGGTGCCCGGTAATTATCACCTGTTGATGCATATAGTAATCGTCTATGTGGGGCGTTGGTGCAATAGCAATAGCAAGCGTTTTGCCGTCGGGCGCCCATTGCATGTTGTAAATGGAGCCTTCCATGGCAAACTCATGCGGCTTGTGCATTTCTTTGGCTACATTTGTAACGTAGCCGCGCCGCTGAGGCAAGTTCTCTTCGTAAATTTCTGGCTGGTATGGCAGCGTGGTGTCTTCTATTGGTGGCTCATCAGCGGCCATAAATGCCAAGTGGTTGCCATCCGGCGCCCAGTCGTATCCGGCAATAGAACGTTCAAATGAGTACAGTTTCTGCGGACCGCCGCCGGTTAGTGAAATCTGATAGAGCGATGTGTTATTATCCCCATCTTGCTTCCCTAAAAACGTAATGGCTTGGTGCTGCGGACGAAAAGCAATACTACTTACATTCATGGATGTAACAAATGCCGTGCCTGTAGAATCATCTATGCCTTGCACGTAAAGATGGCTGCCGGCCGGCCTGTTTTCCTCCAGGGGGTTGGCCGGCTGGGTTACGGTGTAGGCAATGGTGGAGCCATCGGGCGAAATAATGGCATCGCTTACATGTTTTATTTTGGATACTTGCAGTGGTGTAAGCCCTTGGTTTTGATCTTGGGCTTGAACGGTGCCGAAAGTAAAGGCAACGAACAGAGTTGCAAAAAATACGTTCAAGAAGCGGAGGTGGTTATCGTATCTCATAATAGGGCGTTTAGTTCTGACGATTGGTAAATTTGCGTCGCTTAACCTAAAACTAACAGTTCTTTTCTAAACCTCCATAATTATTTAGAGGACAACTATGGAAATCACTCTTCTATCTCAAAAGATATTTCAAACGCAGTGTTGGGCTTTTTCTGAATAGAAAGCGACCCATTAATCTGGCGGACCAGTGTTTGGATAAGCGTAATCCCCAGCGAAGAAGCTTGCTTAATGTCGAAATCCTCAGGCAGGCCTACACCGTCGTCGGCAACTGTTAGCGTAATTGTGTTGTCATTTTTGGTGAGAGAAAGAGAAATGGTTCCTTCATTCTGGTCTGGAAATGCATGCTTATAAGCATTCGTGATCAGTTCGTTAAGCAGCAGCCCACAAGGCACAGCTTGTTTCACTGTGAGCGAAATGGGGGCAATATCTTTTTCAAAACGGATTCCGCCATCATTGCGCCCGAAGGTGCTGGAAATATACGAAACCAGCTCATCGATATAGGGCTCCAGGCTGATATCCGAGAACGATTCTGACTGATACAGCAGCTCGTGCACGGTAGCAATAGACTGTATGCGCGACTGGCTCTCCTTGAGCTCTTTTTTAACGTGTTCATGCTGCGCGTTAAAGGTTTGCATTTCGAGCAGCCCGGAAATCACGGCCAGGTTATTCTTTACGCGGTGATGCACTTCGGCCAGGAGGGTACTTTTTTCTTTCAGCGACTTTTCAATGGCTTTTTCGTACTCAATATGCTTCGAAATATCCCGCACGTACGCCAGAATATGGTCTTCTTCCTCGCGCTGGTACAGCTTGGTATTTATTTCAGAAACAAAGGTAGAGCCGTCTTTTTTACGGTAGGTGCGCTGCACCACGTCGCTGCCAGTGGTAACATCCGGGGTCAGCTCATCGGGCAGGCTTGATTTATACTCCCTGGGGGTAAGAGCGCGTACATTTTTTGCCAGTAGCTCCTGGCGGGTGTATCCAAATAGCTGGCATGCGCGGGCGTTGCAGTCTACAATATTACCTTCCAAATCAATTTCAAAAATAGCGTCAAAAGAAAGTTCGGAATAGGTGCGGTACCGCTTTTCATTTTCTTCCAGGGCTTTTTCGGCCTGCTTGCGCTTCGAAATATCGCGGTTTATTCCTACCCAGTACTGCATATCGTCTTCTTCTGCTGGAAACGGCGCCATCTCCAAATCAACCCAGAATGTAGAGCCGTCTTTGCGGTAGTTTATAAATTCTACGCGCACGTGCTCGTTATTTTTAATGCCCTCATTTAATTTTTTAAGCTTGTCTTGCTGGGTTTTTTCGCCATGCAAAAACGAAGGTGTTTTGCCCTCTACCTCGGCAGTGCTGTAACCCGTAGTTCTTTCAAAGGCTTTGTTGGTAAAAATTATCTCCGAATCCAGCGGATCATCAATTGGAGCCTTCGAAATAATGACCATGTCATTGATGTGGTTGATACCGGCCTGCAGCAGTCGCAGCTGTTCTTGTTGCTCCGAAACTTTCTGTTCAACCTTATTGCGATACTGAATCTGCTTTTTAAGCTTGCGGTTGGTGCGGGATAGGTTTTTTGTCCGCTCTTCGATGCGCTGCTCAAGTGTTTCATTAAGCTTTTTTACTTCCTGCTCGGCTTGTTTCTGTTTGGTGATGTCAATGGCCGTGCCCATGATGGCTATGGGTTCACCGCTGTCATCATAACGCACTATATTTTCATCACGGAGCCAAATATAGTGTCCGTCGCCGTGTTTAAAACGATATACGTAGGTGCGTTTTTGCTGGTTGAGAAGATCAAGAAAGGAATCATTGACCTCAGCGCGATCGCTTTCATGAATGTTATCAACCCAAAAAGTAGTGTTTTCGTAAAATTTTTCTGGCGGGTAGCCCAGAACCATTTCGGTATTTTCACTAACTCGGGTGATGGGGAAGTCATCTTCCAGGCTGCACTGATAAAAAATAACGCTGCTGTTTTGCAAGTAGTTGTCCACCTCAGCAGGGGCGTTAGCAGAAGACTGATTAGGTTGGCGCATTAATCTGAGAACTTTATTGGTAGAATGCGTTGAGCAGAATTTTGAGCTTCTAGAAAATTTTGAATACCATAATTTAATTAATTATTCACCTGAAAGCATTTAATAATTGATTGTAAATTCTATTTCCGGACCGCGCAACGTTTCTACGGCGCTCATGTATTCGTTTGCTCAGCGCAACGATACTCACGTAATTGATGAACCGTTTTACGCCTGCTACTTAAAACAAAGCGGAGTGGATCACCCCGGCCGGGAAAAAGTGCTGCAGGCCCAGCCTGCGGATCCCGATCAGGTTATCAGCGAATTACTTTCTACGGATTATACAAAACCCGTAGTATTTGTTAAAAATATGGCGCACCATTTGAGCGATATACCGACTCATTTTTTGAATCAGGCAGCGAATATATTTCTTATTCGCGATCCAAAAGAAATGCTGGTTTCACTAATCAAACAAATACCGGAACCGACCCTGCAGGATACGGCTTACCGACAGCAGTACCGGCTATTTCGTTTAGTAACGGAATCGTTGAATCAAGAACCCATAGTCATTGATTCGGCCGAACTACTCAAGAGTCCCCCCTGATGTTCTCAAAACCGTATGTAAAAAACTGGGCATTTCGTTTGATCCGGAAATGTTGAGCTGGAACGCCGGGCCAATTCCCGAAGATGGCGTTTGGGCAGAATTCTGGTACGATACGGTGCATCAGTCGGAAGGATTTAAGCCCTACAATCCCAAAAACAAGCCGGTGCCCGAGCGGCTGCAGCCACTATTAGAAAAGTGCCAAAAATATTATGCCCGGCTCAGTAAATATGCAATTGAAGCACCGGAAAAAACGAATAAGTAACCTTTTTATAATCATTGTCGAAATAAAATATCAGTAGCTATGACCCACGTTTCTATTCCCGATCAACGAAATGAAGATATTAAAGTTTGGATTGATGGCACCCTTTATCCGCGCGAGGAAGCCAAAATTTCGGTATTTGACAGCACGGTACAGGGTGGCGATGCCGTTTGGGAAGGCCTGCGAGTATACGACGGCAAAATCTTTGCCCTGGATGAACATCTTGAAAGACTGCAAAACTCCTCCCGGGCCATGGCTTTTACCGAAGTGCCATCGAACCAAGCAATAAAAGAAGCGCTTTTTGAAACGCTTGAGGCCAACGGCATGCGCGATGAAACGCACATTCGGCTCACCCTTAGCCGCGGTAAAAAGGTAACTTCCTATATGGATCCGCAGGTGAATAAATACGGCCCCACGCTTATTGTTTTGGCTGAGTGGAAGCCTCCGCTGAACGAAATCAATGAAAATAGGGAGCAGGGGCTCAAGCTTATAACCTCATCCATACGCCGAAATCCACCTCAATGCGTCGATTCCAAAATTCATCACAACAACTTAATCAACAACATTTTGGCTAAGGTAGAAGCCAATGTTGCCGGCGTTGATGCCGCAGTAATGATGGATATTGAAGGCTACGTATCAGAGGCCAATGCCACCAATATTTTCTTCGTCCGCGATGGCAAGGTTCTTACCCCATTTGCAGATAGCTGCCTGCCGGGCATTACGCGTGGCATTATCATCGATTTGTGCAAAGAAAATGGCATACCGGTAGCTGAAAAGCGTATTAGTATGGCTGAAATGTATAGCGCAGATGAATGCTTTACGACAGGGACAATGGGAGAGTTGGCTCCGGTTGCAGAAATAGACGGCCGCAAGATTGGTAAAGATAAAGAAGGGAATCATAACCGGGCGGCTTAGCCGGTTGCATAAAGAACTCACCCGAAAAACGGGTGAGCCTTTGCCGTTTTAGACACGCTTATAGCTGGAGCAATTGCCTTCTTCTTTACCGTGTTTTTCGCATTCTTCACGGGTTTCAAAGGATTTTCCAGAGTAGGATTCAATATCACCATTTTTGGTGGTACGTCTCCAACGCCAGCCACCTTTCATATCTTTATAGATTTCGCATTTAGGCATAAGGAAAGTGTTGTTGTTAAAAAGTTGTTTATTGTTTAAATAAAACGCCTTCTGCAGAACATTGCAAGTTATTACCCATGGGAAAGAGGGGGATGAGGATTCAATTTTCCTTCAGAATTATGTATTAATTTGATCTATTATGAAACTTTTGGTTGTTGAAGACAATACCGATCTGCTGCAAAATATAACGACTTATCTGGAACGTGAAGGGTATGTGTGTGAAAGCGCTGAAGATTATCGCGAAGCTTTCGACAAGGTCATGTCGCATTCCTATGATATTGTACTGATCGACATAATGCTGCCCGGCGGGTCGGGGCTGCAGCTGCTGGAAGAGCTCAAATCGGTTGATCCTGAAGCAGGCACTATCATTATTTCAGCCAAAAATGCGCTCGACGATAAAGTAAAAGGCCTGGAACTCGGTGCGGACGATTACCTCACAAAGCCCTTTCAGCTGCCCGAGTTGCATGCGCGTATCAAGGCGGTATACCGCCGCAACAATATATCGGAGACGGAAACCGTCACCATCAACGAAATTGAAATCAACACCAAGAAAATGCAGGTTACCGTGGGCGATGAAGAGGTGGACCTGACGCCAAAGGAGTACGATTTGCTGATCTACTTTTCGTCCAACAAAAACCATGTGCTTTCAAAACAAACCATAGCTGAACACCTCTGGGGTGATTATGTGGATCATCTGGCCAACCTCGACTTTGTATATCAGCACATTAAAAACCTGCGTAAAAACTGAAAGCTGCCGGTGCAAATGATTATATCGAGAGCGTGTACGGTATCGGTTACAAGTTTAATGTTGGCAAACCCGCATCATGAAGCTGACAACAAAATTTGTGCTCATTTACTTGGTTGTTACCCTTATTGTGCTGGGTGTAGGTGGCTACCTTTCGTATTTTATTATTCAGGATGAGCTGAACGAGGAGCTGAAATGGCGTTTCCTGGATCGTATTGAACGGGTGACCTACCTGCTGGAGCACGGAGAGCATTTTAATACCGATAAGATTGGCGAATCAGGAGGACGAAACCTGGTAGTTCGGCCGCTGCCTGATATCGTTGAATCAGATATCTCGGTTAAAGATACCACCGTCTGGAATGACCGCCTGCAGCAGATGGAGCCCAATATTAAAATGACGGCCCACCGCACGGTGAACGATACCTCGTACTACATATCAACGCACGGAGCATTGGCCGAATCGGATGATATTAAAAACGCGGTTATTGAAATTTTACTGTGGATTCTGGCCATGCAGATTGTTGGTGCCATTGGCGTGGGATTCATGGTTTCAAACCGGTTGTTTAAGCCTTTCCGTGAAACCCTGAAGCGAATCCGCAATTTTAAGCTGCAGGAAAAAGAGCCTATTGAAGCAGAAGAAACAAACGTGGAAGAGTTCAATGACCTGAACCGGTTTGTTGAAGGGATGACCCGCAAGGCCATCCGTGATTATGAGAATCTAAAGCAGTTTGCTGAAAATGCCTCGCACGAGCTCAAAACCCCGCTTTCTATAGTACAGGGCAAGCTGGAGCTGCTGGCCGAAACAGATCTCGACGAAGATCAGCACAAATACGTGGAGGCCTCCAGCCGATCCATCAGAAAGTTAAGCAAGTTAAGCTCCTCGCTGGGCCTGCTTACCAAAATAGACAACCAGGAATTTGAGCAGAAAGAAGAAGTCAACTTCAGCGAGCTTATTGAGCAGAGTCTCGATTCATTCCGCGAGCTTATTAAATTGAATGGATTGTCGATTGAGGCGGACATTAACCCGAATGTGACCCTGCACCTGCACCCGGTGCTGGCTGATGTACTTTGGACCAATCTCTTCCAAAACGCCATCAAGCATAATGTTGATGACGGACATATCTCCATCAACCTGACAAATGAGCGACTGGTTATAATAAATACCGGCAAACCGCTTTCCACCGAGCCGGAAGAACTGTTCAAGCGCTTCAAAAAATCAGACCAAAGCGCAGAATCTATTGGGTTGGGCCTTTCAATTGTGAAGCGTATTGCCCAACGCAATAATTTTGATCTGAAATACACCTTTGAGGAGCCTGAGCACAAGATTGAAGTGGATTTTAGGCGCGATTAAAATCTTCAACTTTTCTTCAGCTTTTATTCAATATTCCAACAGGTTCATCTCATATCTTAGTTACGTCAACTTGAAAGCAAGGCCAGCTATTTATGAGACGGTATTTATTGAGTTTGTTTTTAATGTTACTGCCATTGGCGGTATTTGCCCAAAGCAATTCTTCCCAACAGGCTACCGTAAGTGGCACCGTGGTAGATGAAACCGATGCACCATTGCCCGCGGCCTCGGTGGCCATTCAAAGCCCCGATGGATCTGAAGTTATAACAGGAGCCTCAACCAATTCGGATGGTACGTTCGAGATTTCAATAGATCCGGGACAATATATACTAGAGGTTACCTTTTTATCCTATCAAACCAGGGAGCAGGAAATTGATTTGAGCGCCGGTGAAGAACTCTCGGTGGGAACCATTCAAATGCAGCCACAGACCGAAGAACTTGGCGAAGTGGTAGTTCGTGGTGAAGAGTCGCGCATGGAAATGAGTTTCGATAAGCGTGTATTCGATGTCGGTCGCGATATCACCAGTATGGGTGGTTCCGCGCTGGATGTTCTTGATAATGTGCCGTCGCTTAGTCTCGATATTGATGGCAACATCAGCTTGCGTGGCAATGAATCAGTGCGCGTGCTTATTAACGGGCAGGAGTCGAACATGGTTAGTAATGGCGTTGACGCCCTGCGAAGCCTGCCGGCCAGTATGATTCAGGAAGTGGAAATTATCACCAATCCATCGGCGGCGTATGCAGCCTCGGGCTCGGGCGGAATTATTAATATTATTTTGAAAAAAGAACGACAGCTTGGCTTTAACGGAAGTGCCTCCGTTGGTTCCGGCTTACCCCAAGAGCATGAAGTTTCAACCAATTTAAATTACCGCACGCCCAACGTGAACTGGTTCTTTGGCGGCGGACTTGACTATAGTTCTGAGCCTGAAGAAGGCAGCTCATTTCAGCGTTTTGCCGGGCCGGATACCTCGTATATGTATCGCGAACGGACCGATGCCTCGGAATCTGAAATTGATGGAAATGTACGGGTGGGCGCCGATATTTACCTCACTGATACCCAAACGCTAACGGCCAGCTCTTACATTAACCTTGAAGGACAAGACAACACGGAAGATGTAAGGTATACCGATCTGGAGTACGCTCCGGACGCTTTTACCGGTGATGTTCTGCAGCGCGTTGTACGCGAAAATGTGGAAGACGGAAGCGAACGCAGTGTGGATTTTAACCTTGAATACAGGAATCAATTTGACGGGCGCGAGCACCAGTTGACTGCCGACGCCAGTTTTGATATTGAGCGCGAAAGTTCAAATACAAATATAGAAGAAACTATACAGCAAGGATCGGGTGATCCGCTGCTGCAGCGTACCGAAGACATCCAGACGGGCCAAGACATGCGATTTGATATTGAGTACGTGCGCCCGATTGGTGAAGGCGGAAAGCTTGAGGCCGGCCTGCGCAGCGATACCGAATGGTCTGATAATTCGTACCTGGTAGAAGAGCAAAACGACAATGGTATTTGGCAAGAACTGCCCGGCGGGTTCAATAATAATTTCCAGTACATGGAAAATGTAAATGCAGCCTACGTTATTCTCGGTAGTGAATGGGGCAACTTTTCCGGTCAGGTTGGCCTGCGTGCCGAAAACACCCGCATTAGCACATCTATAAAAGGAACCGACCAGGAAACCAATCAGAACTACTTGAATTTATTCCCCAGCGTGTTCCTGAACTACTCCATCAACGAGCAGAACTCGCTGCAGTTAAGTTACAGCCGCCGGCTCGAGCGACCATGGTCGCGTGAATTGCTGCCGTTTTCCGATTATTCCGACACGCGCAGTCGCTTTACCGGAAACCCCGATCTGCGGCCGGAATTCAGCAATTCATATGAAGCCGGCTACCTGCGCACCTGGGAAACAGGCTCACTGCTGACAAGCTTCTATTATCGCTACCGTACAGATGTAACTGAAGATATTACTGAGCAGGAAGATGGAATTTTGCGCCGGTTCCCTATCAATCTTGCTACCGAACAGGCTTGGGGCATAGAGTTTTCTGCTGACCAAGACTTGTTTGATAACTTTACGCTTACCGGAACAGCCAATTTCTTCCGGTCCGAATCGGATGGAACATACCAAGATCAGGTGTTTGCAAGTGAATCGCAGAATTTCCAATCGCGCTTGAGCGTGCGCTGGGAAATTGCCGGAGCATGGAACTACGAAGCCTCCATGCGTTACCGCGGACCCCGTGAAACCACGCAGGGAAGCAGCGCCGGCAGCACTATGATGGATATGGGGCTTTCCCGTGATCTGTTTGACGGTCAGGCGCAATTGTCGATGAGTGTGCGGGATGTGTTGAACTCTCAAAACTTTGACAACACCGTAACGACAGATGGAAATCCTAATACGGACTTTTATTCGCAGCGTGAGTTCAGCTGGTCTTCGCGTTCGTTCTCGGTTAATTTCCGGTACTTTTTCAGAAGTTCCGGCGGTGGAGAACGTGATCGCGGCGGCCGCGGCGACTACGACCGTTAAACAGAAACCCCTTCATCTTCACAAGCAATACGTAGCCGCTGGCTCCAGCAGGAGCTGGCGGCTTTTTTATATAGGATGATTCGCAACTAGGCGGGAAGGGACGGGATGGAATTAATGACCCCAAAGTTTTCCAGTCCCATCCAGATCAAAAATAATAAATACAAGAAAATGAGCCCCCACGATTCGTTATCGGTGAGCCTCATTTTGGTACGCATGAAGCTAAAGAGCATCAGCGTTGCCAGGGTCAAGGCGCCCATCAGCGGGGCGGCAATCGAAAAGTTAATGACCGTAGCCCCAGCGATAAGCACCCCGATTGGAATACAGACAAGAAGGTCAAAAATATTACTGCCAAGTACATTGGCCAGCGACGTTACGGCATCACCCTTGCGGGCTTTTTTAATGCTCACAAAGGCATCGGGGATGCTGGTACCCGCCGCTACTACCGAAATTCCCCACAGAAAAGAGGGCGTGCCAAGAATGTTGCCAAATTGAATAGCGGCACGCACCAATATTTCAACCCCGATCAGAATCACGACAAGGCTCACCGCCAGCTTGAACCAAAGTTTGCCCGGCTGCAGTTTGCTGGCATCCAGCTCTGATTGGAAATCCATCGTATCCTGGTACTGAATAAAAATGTAGAAACCATAAAGAATGATCGGCATAAGGGCTAGCAGGCGGTTCATTTCACCCAAAATAGTGCCATCGCGGCTTGCTACGGGATTGAAAATAGCGGCAAACGAAAAGGTGATAATTAATACAGCCACCGAAATGATGTAGAATTGCGCCTCTTTGTACACCAGGTCGCGATTCGATTCCAGCGGATTGCGTGTAGCAAGGCCGGCCACGGCGGGAATTACCAGGATATTGAAAATGGCGGACCCCACAATAGCCGAAACGCCAAGCTCAAACTCTCCGTGCACAAGCGTTGAAATCACCACGGTTGCAAGTTCGGGAAAACTGGATCCTATGGCCACCACCAGTGCTCCTTGCACAATATCGGGTAGCTCGTAATAGGTAGAAAGTCCCTCGCTGGCGTGCTCCAGCCAGTCGCTTCCTTTCCATAAAATGGCCGTGGCTGCAACAGCTGCCAGCGTCCAAAATAACAGAGTGAGCATCACCATGCCGTTTTACTGTGATTAATAACTGATGATCAATAAAGACATATTCTTTAAGCGGGTAAAGATAAAAGTGAAAAAATGATTAGTTGGGGTGTGTTTAGTCGTAAAATTAAAAGACAGTACGTATATTTGCTGCAACACAGTTGCTTTCACTTCGATCTAAAAGCCATTATCATCATGCGAATTCTATCTGTAGTACTTATGTTTGCCGTAACAATGCTGATTTCGGCATGCAGCGAATCCCAAAGCCAAACCAATTCAATGAGTGACAATCCCCTGTTTTCTGCAAGTACGCTACCCTTTGAAGCACCCGATTTTGATGCCATAACCCCGGACCATTTTCGTCCGGCTTTCGAAAAAGGC
>NNSL01000248.1 GCA_003123965.1 Balneolaceae bacterium SMO_bin1 | reverse complement strand
TATTGTACGTTTGCCGCTGAACCGCGTGGGCGCACTTAACAAAATTGGCAAAGAGCTTTCCAAGCTGGAGCAGGAGTACGAACGTGTACCTTCTGCCGCGGAGCTTGCCGAAAGCCTGGATATGACCGTTTCGGAAGTGGCTGATACGCTCAAAATTTCGGGTCGCCACCTCTCTGTTGATGCCCCGTTCGCACAGGGCGAAGATAATCGCCTGCTTGATGTGCTCGAAAACGAAGAAATTCCCGATCCTGATAACGACTTGATGGGCGAATCGCTCAAGGTTGAAATTGAGCGGGCGCTGTCTAAGTTAACCAGTCGTGAAGCAGAAGTGATTAGGCTTTACTTTGGTATTGGTCGCGAGCACTCACTCACGCTCGAAGAAATAGGAGAACGATTTGATTTAACGCGCGAACGCGTGCGACAAATTAAGGAGAAAGCACTTCGCAAGCTCCGACACCACAACCGAAGCGCAGCGTTGCGTGCCTATTTGGGATAATCAGCGCACAACATTTGAAGTTTACAGAAAAAGCTCCGCGTTGGAGCTTTTTCTATTTTAGCATAGTTTATAATGTGTTATGCAATAACAACATGTCCTTTATGAAAAAACTACCGTTTATACTCATACTTTGGTTCTTGCTCGGTTCGGTCTGCCTTGGGCAAACCCTGCCGTTTCGTACCTACTCCATCGAAAAGGGGCTCAGTGAATCGGTAGTAAACGATTTAATGCAGGATGATGAAGGGTACATTTGGATCGCAACAGGGTATGGCTTAAACCGGTTTGACGGATTGAACATAAAAAATTACTACGCCGAAGATGGGTTGCGCAATAACAAAATTTATTCTCTGCTTCAGGATCGGTCGGGGGATATATGGATTGGAACGGCATCCGGGGTAAATGTTATGAGAAATGATAGTATCCAAACCGTACCTGCCCTGGATGCACTGAATACGAACACCGTTTTGGAGATTTTTCAGGATCATAATAATGAGTTTTGGTTTGCCACAGATGGACAGGGAGTTTGGCACTTAGATCGTAATAATAATCTTACCCAGTATTCAACAGTAAACGGCTTAGCCAATAACCGGGTGCGCGATATTGTTGAAGAAGCCGGGGGTACGCTCTGGTTCGGCACGCGGGGAGGACTAACTCGGCTTAGCGATGGCAATTTTCGCACCTTTACAACAGGCAATGGGTTACCCGAGAATAGAATACGCGATTTAATGCTGGATCAGGGCGGTAAATCGCTCTGGATTGCCACGCGCGGCGGACTAAGTCGCTACCAGCAGGGAAACTTCACCAATTTTACCGAAGCCGATGGGCTCATTAACAACCGCATCCAATCCATTTCACAGGATACCGACGGCAGCTTGTGGCTGGGAACCGAAGAAGGAGCGAGCCACTTTGAAGAAGGAACATTTAAGAACTATACCGTTGAACCAGGGGCTGCCCAACAACATTATTTATTCCACGCTTTTCGATCGCGAAAACAACATCTGGTTCGGCACGTTTGGCGGCGGCGTAAGCATGTTTTTAGGGCAGCAATTCCAAAATTATACCATGGAAGAAGGGCTGCCCAATAACGTTATCACTTCTATTACGCAAGACGAAGTCGGCGATCATTGGATCACAACCTACGGCGGTGGCATTGCCCGCTTTAGCAATGGAGAGTTTACCGTTTACGACGAGGATAGGGGATTGGTCGATAATAAAGTGTACACCTCTATGTTTGATTCTGGGGGGCGCATGTTAATTGGCACGCGATGGGGTTTCAGCATTTTTGAGAACAACAGCTTTTTCAATTACGACGAAACCGAGCTGCCTTATCGAAAAATAAGGGATATTGAGCAAATAGGAACCAACAATGAATACTGGCTGGCCACCTACGGTGAAGGTGCGATACATTTTAAAAATGATTCATTTTCGGTTTTGAGAGAAGAAGATGGCCTGCCCAATAATACGGTAATGGGCGTTGAGGAAGGCGCGGACGGATCACTCTGGTTTGCCACCTATGGCGGGGTGAGCCACTACAAAGACAGCGTATTCACGAACTACACCATTCAAGACGGGTTGCCGAACAACGGCGTGATTGATATCATGCGAGCTGAAGATGGATCAATTTGGTTTTCTACCTTTGGGGGGATTGCCACTATACGAAACGGAGAAATCATGCCTGTGACCCCGGAGGACGGGCTGCCGAATGAAGTGTGCTATTTCATTATCCAGGGAGATCAAGGCTACTTCTGGATTGGCACGAATCAAGGCGTGGTCCGATTCGACTATCCCAGGTACCAAGCAGCTGAGACGGAACAGGAAAAGCGTGTGGCGTTTAAGCAGTTTACGCAAAGCCAGGGCTTGGTGGCCAATGAAATGAATGCGAGCGCCGGTTTTAAAGATCGTGAGGGCGATTTGTGGTTTGGAACGGTAAGTGGACTTACGAGATTTGATCCTAACGAGTTTACAGAAGGTACGGTGCCGCCCATTATTCACATCGAAGACGTGTCGGTTTCGGGTCAACCTGTAAGCGACATGCAAAATCTTGAAGTGGGCAGCAACGAAAACAACATTGCGTTCGAGTTTATTGGCATAAGTTTTAAAGCGCCCGATCAGGTAGCTTATCAGTATCGGCTGCGCGGATCCGGCGAAGGCTGGCAGCAAACCACACAACCCCGTGTGCGATATACAGCACTTCCGCCTGGCGATTACACATTTCAGGTTAGGGCGCGGAGTAATGATGGCGTCTGGGGTGAAAAAACGGCCGAAATGAGCTTTATTGTGCTGGCTCCGTTTTGGATGCAGTGGTGGTTCATTGCACTAATGATCTTGGTCTTGATTGGCATCATTGCCTTCATTTATAATTATTACCGGGTGCGAAAAATGGTTGACATTGAGCGCATGCGCGTGCGCATCGCCAGCGATCTGCATGATGATGTAGGCTCATCGCTCACTGAAATTGCGCTGCAGTCGGATTTTTTGCAAACCACCGATGCATCCGATGAACTAAAAGAATCGCTGCAAAGTATTGGGGCTCAGAGCCGAAAAATTGTTTCCAGTCTCGATGATATTGTATGGTCGATTGATGCACGCAACGATACCCTTGGTGATTTGACTGATCGCATGCAAGATTATGTTAATAATATCCTAACAGATCGTGAAGTAATCTATCACTTTAACGATTTAGACATGAACACTAAACTTTCGGTACCCGTTAAAGAAAACATCTATCTTATTTTCAAGGAAGCGGTGAATAATATTGCCAAGCATTCTAACGCAACCAGGGTAGAGGTGGATTTGACTACCGACGGAAATTCGTTTAATCTTATTGTGCACGACAACGGTACGGATGTGAGCAATGAGCGGAAAACAGGGCAGGGGCTGCGTAACATGAAAATGCGAGCGCAACGTATTGACGCAGATGTTACCTTTGAAAACGAGCAAGGTTTTACCGTTCATGTAGAAGGCAAACACGACTAAATTAAAGCGGGGCAATTATGGCATCTACAGTAGGCATTGTTGAAGACAATAAAAAAATTCGTGATCTCATTCAGCGCTATTTAGACATGCAGGATGAGCTTAACTGCCCGGTAGCGGTTGAATCGGTTGAGGATATGCTCGAATTCCTGGAGGAGCACGAAAAGCCTCGCGTAATTCTTATGGATATTCAGCTGCCCGGCATGTCCGGAATTGAAGGAATAGGGTTGATAAAAAAGAATATCCTGATATTGATATCATTATGCTTACCGTATATCACGATTCGCACAAAATTTTTAAGGCGTTGCGGGCCGGGGCTTCAGGGTATCTGTTGAAGCATACCTCTCTGCCGGAAATTAAAGAGTCAATATTGAATTTAATTGACGGCGGCGCGCCTATGTCGCCTCAAATTGCGCGGCAGGTTATTAATCACTTCCAGGAAAATGCTCCCAAAAAGAACAAGGACTCCGATTTAACCCCCCGCGAGCACGATATTGTTAATGGGCTGGTAGACGGCCTAAGCTATAAAATGATTGCCGACCGCTACGATATTTCCATTGATACCGTTCGTGCGCACATCCGCAACATTTACAAAAAGCTGCACGTTAATTCTAAGGCAGAAGTGATAGCCAAATCTCTGAAGGGAGAAATATAGCGGCATCACATGTTTATGTTATTGTTTTGATACCAAATTGGTGCTATAATCAAGTAGGAAGTTGACAATAACGAGGAAACAGTACCCAAAGCCGAGGCCATTATGAAATTGTTCAAGTCACTTACATTCGCTGTTTTGCTTATTTTCGGATTGTCTGGCTGCTATACCCAGCTCCAGTACTCCCAAAAGATGAAGCGTGTTACCGACCGTGAACCGGTTGAAGAATATTCATGGGACGGTGAAGAGCGTGCACATGCTAATACCGGCGAATATGAAGGGGATGCAGGAGTAGTAAGCGATTATGTGCCCCCGTACAAAGATTATGAAACTGAACAGTTCTACGATAAATGCAATTGCGCTTATTCTGATTACAGAGAAGGGTATCTTGATGGTGTAGATGACGCCTTAACTGCACTCAAATACAATTATTCTACATCCTATTTCCGATTTACGATCGGCAATTACCACCCGTACTTTAGCTTCGGCTATAATTATAGTTATAGCCCATTTTACAGCAGCTATTTTCATAGCCGATGGTATCACCCGTTTTACTATAGCCCGTATTACTACCATTCGTTCTATCGTGGTTATGGTCCTTATTTCGGATATAATTACTACCATTTCTACAATGGCGGCGGGTATTATTACGGCCACAACAACCGTGATGTACGGGATAACCGACGATATGGTCCCCGTTCTACAGGTGGATCCCGCATAGGTGATGATGCCACACGTACCAGAAGTGGCACAGCCAGTGATATTCGTTCTCGAACTCGTTCAACACAAGGCGATGTGCGTACTAGAAGCAACAACGGCAGCCAGTCGCGCGGTACGGTTGATCGAAGCCGCAGCCGAACTCGTGACAACGGCAACGTAGGGCAGTCTCGGACCCGATCTGGTAATAATGATGGATCGGTTCAACGTACCAGGTCTCGAGGCAACTCCTCCGACGGCAATCGATCGCGCAGTCGTTCCTCGGTAAATAGTCAGAATGGGAGCGACGAATACCGGTCGAGAGTGGGTATCATGCAAAATCGGTATTCCCGTTCGGTTCGCGATATTCAGTCGGAAGTGAATCGCCGAAACGCGCTGGAAAATGCGCGTGAACGCTACCGTCAGCAGAATCGCCGCGTTTCGGGCGGCAGCTTCTGGGAGCGATTGAATAATGCGCTGACATCACCCAACTCCAGAGGGTCACTGCGCAGCCGCATAAATAATAGCAACAGCGATCTGCTCAAATCGCTGAGATCTCGGTCCAACAATTCCAACTCTACCAGATCTCGTTCGGTGCAGCGATCACGCAATGATAATCGCTCGTCCGGTTCATCTGTTAACCGCAGTCGTTCCAAGTCATCGGGCAGCAGCGGGTCTAATAGTCGTAGCCGTAGCAGATCTGGTGGAAACGATGACGACCGTAGCAGAAGCCGAAGCGGCGGTAATTAAATAGCAATCCTTAGCGGCACCAATACGTATTATTAATTTCCAACTAATTTGATTTGAAAATGATATCAGTGGGTAAAAAATATCTAATTTCGTCATTCACCGCCTTGATAATCATCTTAAGCGGGTCTGCACTGCACGCACAGGGACTAAGTGAGGGTGTGTATGCCGGCGACGTGCTGCAGTACAGCCTACAGTATCCCAGTTACGATCCGGTCAGCATTGTTATGCCGGGGGTAAGTGATGCCACCGGTTTTGGGGCCTACCAGGAAAATCCTGCCTCCATGGCTTTTTTCGATGAGGGATTTTTCTCATTTGGGCTAACTGGCCGGTACGTGAATCAAGAAGGAACGTATCTAGGAAACACCACTAGCTTTGATGACAGCCAAACCAATATTGGTGATGTCGGTTTTGTGTATAATGTGCCTACGGCACGTGGTCGATTAGCGATAGGAGGTGGGTATAGTCAAACCCACGATTTTAACCGGGCATTGAGCGTATCGGGCCGTAATAATGAAACGACTATAACAGATTCATATCCCATTGTTCGGGATGACAGTCTCTTTTTTGCTGCCTTTGATGCCTTTGCCATAGACTTTGCAACTGACGACAGCACCTTTGCCGAAACGGCTTCTATTTTTCGGATTGATGCTCCGTACCGCGGGATCAACCAAACTGCTGAAATTACAGAAGAAGGGCGGATGGGCGAATATACTGCATTTATTGCCACTGAGCTCTTGCGCAACCTTACGGTTGGAGCTTCGGTTGGGATAATTTCAGGCAGTTATTCATACCGCAATGAATTTTTGGAAAGGGATACGCAGAATGACTATGAAACGCAGTTTCAGGATGAAAGCGGGAATCTGATTGGTATCGATAATATCAGGAGTGTGAGCACAATAGATACCAATTTTAATGGCTTTAGCTTACGTTTAGGGGCAATTTACCAAGTGTCACCAAATATCAATCTTGGAGTCGGTTATCAGTTGAGAAATACTCTGAATATTGAAGAAGAGTTTAATACCGTAATTACAAATACGCTTGACGACGGCTTCCAGTTTCAGGATGATGCGCCGGGTCGATTCGAATATAAAATTGTACGTCCTTCACGACTGAATCTTGGCGCTACAATTCGTGAGCTGGGCGGGTTTACGCTGTCAGCCGCTGCCGAACGAGTAGCGTATTCCGAAGGGCGTGTGGAGTTTGAAGAGGTTGATCTGGCAGATTTTGAACAATCGGAAAACGAAATTGTACGTTCAAATCTTGAAGATGTGTTTAACCTGCGGTTTGGACTCGAATATGAATTTAACGAACAGTTTACTCCACGCGTAGGGTATGGATATTATCCGAGTCCTAATGCAAACTTCGACGCGGATAGGCAATTCTACAGCGCGGGTTTTTCTGCCAGGCTTTCGCAAAATACCAGCCTCAATTTAGGTGCTCAGCTTGCGACGTGGGAAGATCGAAATACGTTGTACACTACGCCTACAACAAGTGAGGTTGTGATTGAGGACGTGAACCACTGGAATGTAATGGCGGGGGTTACAATCGATTTTTAACTCGAGCAGCAGTAAGTGACGAAGCCGGGCGTTGTAGGATGCCCGGCTTTTTTTATTGACGTATGTCGAACTTGGTGATTACCGGGAAGTGGTCGGAAGTTGTAGTCCCGTAATTATCAATGAATCCACGAGGGTCAAAACGCTCTTCGCTGTCGGGCACATAAAACATTTCCATTTCGTTGCTTACGGTAATATGATCAACCATATCATCGAAACCCACGGTAGAAGTGATTCCTTGCTGCGAAAGCGAGCTGGTGGAAATGAAGAAATCGTCGTTATCTTCCACAAAAGAAATGTAGGGCGTTTCGTTACCCTCATATATTGATTCATCCACATCATCATTGTAATCGCCCAAAAACACAATGTTTGCATTGGGCTTGTTGCGCGTGAGGTAAGTGTGTAGGCTTTCGGCCGCCTGTTTACGCCGCTGGTATGATTCTTCATCCGGGCAGCATTTTGCGTGGATTACAACTGCATAAACCGGTATTTGAATATCTTCGTACGAGTAATTGAATGAAAAATAGAAGGGATACCTTCCGCTGGCCCAGTTAAATCGGTCTTGGCCCTCTGTGATTAACCCGGACGAAACAGAATCGATGGTTTGGGTATTAAAAACAAATGCCGTGTGTTGGCTTCTTGGCTGCTCTTCGGCGGTAAATCCGCGGTACCCTTTCATACGGCTGGTAAGGTTATCGAGTGCGGTTTGGTCGCGAATTTCCTGCAGGGCGTATAGATCGGCTTTCAGGGAATCGATGACATCAAGAGCGTTATTGGTTTGCAGATCCTCATTAGAGGGCCCATTTCCGAATGATCCGTACCACTCAATGTTCCACGTTACTGTTTCCAGGATGCCGTCGGGTGCCACGGCGCCGAGCGTATCGGCAGGTGGATCGGGGTCGGGCTCCGGTTCAGGCTCGGGATCGGGGCCGGAGACTTCATCAAAATCACAGGAAGCCAGCAGCAAAAAACAGAGGCCGGCAAAAAGAACAAATACAGATTTTAATTGGGGCAAAAAATGATTGTTATTCTTCTTCACTAACAGGTTGTTTCTTCTTGGGATTAATGCTTAGTACCGGGCTCTTAACATGACGAACAATGTTTGAGGTTGTGCTGCCCATCATCAGGTAATCAATACCGGTACGGCCAACGGTAGACATAATGATGAGATCGTGCGGATTATTGAGGTTCTCGTTGAGGATGGCCTCGTGCGGAGTATTCGATGAAACAACCACTTTGGTTTGCAGCAAGTGGTCTATTTTTGATAGCTGCTCTTTGGCGATAATCTCGAGCCGCTGCTTGCGCAGAGAAATTTTAGACTCATCAGGCTCATCTTTGTCATGGTCTTCAAAACTTAGCACATGCACCAATTCAACTTTTGCCTCCGCCTTTAGGGCGATCTCCATCGCCAATGGAAAGGCTTCTTTGGAGTGATCGGAAAAATCGGTGGTGAGCATGATGCGGTTAATATCTGTAAACTGCTTTTCTTTATTCACTGTGAGTACCGGTATATGCGCGGTGCGCAGCACTTTGTCGGAAACCGAGCCAAGGAAAAAGCGTGAAAAACCTGATCGCCCGTGGCTGCTAATCACAATGAGATCAAAATCTTTGGCGGCTTCGGCAATGGCGCTAGCAGGATTACCAACCGAAATAAGCGGTTCCGTCAGCAGTTCGGCATCAACCTCCTTTTCAGCAAATTCCTGCAGATGGTCGTAATGCATTTTTTCAAGTTCATCAATATCGGGCATGGGTGTTGATGGCGTGTCCATCCCGAAAATATCGGTACCATACATATCGGCTACGGGCACGTAGGAATGAAAAGGGGTGATACTGCCATCAAACAAGCGAGCCATGCGTTCTGCGGCCTGCAGAGCATAAACGCCGGTGTCTGAAAAATCAAGCGGAACAAGAATTTTACCGAAACTCATAATCGTTTATGATTAAAGTTAATATTAAAGCCAATCCTTTTTTCTAAAATAAATAACCATTATAACAGCAACAACTAGCATTACGCCCCAAAATGCAGGATAGCCGTAATACCAACTTAGCTCGGGCAAGTTGTAAGGGCTGATTTCAGTATCAAAGTTCATTCCGTAAATGCCAGCGATAAATGTAAGTGGAATGAAGATGGTAGCGATAATGGTGAGCACTTTCATTACCTCGTTCATTTTATTGCTCACATGCGACATATACATGTCATGCATGCCCATAATCATTTCGCGGTAATTTTCTACGTTATCAATAATTTGAATGACGTGATCGTACACATCACGAATATAAATTTTGGTTGATTCATTAATCAGATCTGACTCATCACGGATTACGGCGTTGAGCATATCGCGGGTGGGCCAAACAGATTTTCGGGTAAATACCACCTGTTTGCGCACGCTGTGTATTCGCTGAAAGGTATCTTCGGTGGGATCGTCAAGCAGTTCATCTTCAATGGATTCAAGCTGCTCTCCCAGCGTGTTCAGAAGGTTAAAATAATGGTCGGCCACGTTATCCATTAAAGCGTATGCGAGGTAATCAGGTCCATGGGTGCGAAGGCGACTCTTGGCAATATTCAGACGTTCTATTACCGGGTTGAATATCGGCTTATCGGTTTCCTGAAACGAAAGCACATAATTTTCTCCAAGAATGATGCTTATCTGCTCGCTGTCTATGGCTTGATGCTCGGTAGAATAGTGTAGCATTCGCATCACCAAAAAAATGCAGTTATCGTATTGCTCTACCTTGGGTCGCTGGCTGGTGTTTACAATATCTTCCTGGATAAGGGGGTGTAAATCAAAATAAGACCAAATTGATTTCAGTTTTTCAATATCGTGCAGTCCTTCAACCTTTATCCATGTTTTAGAGGGATTTTCGAGATAAGGCTTGCAGTCTTCGATTGAATTGATAGCAACGGACTCTACATGATTTTCGCTGTAATCATGGATGGTCATTGTCACATTTTGAACCCGCTGTTCGCCCACGTGCTCAATGGTGCCGGGTGCCGTACCGGGCTTTTTATGATAGGAGCGAAACGATTTTAGCGGGTTGATTTTTTTGAGCGCCATAGCGGTATTGATGATTGAAATTTCAATCTTAAATGGTGGATAAATTATAAGAAAGTTTGATGACTAATAAATAAAAAACCCCGCTGGTTTTACCCAGCAGGGTGAAGGGGTACAAATGAAGCTAACGGTTAGTTATTCTGGCCAAGTTCACCGTCCTGTGCTCGTTCTTTAAGCTCTTCGTTAGCGTAAATAGCAATTTCTACGCGACGGTTTTGCTGCCGGCCTTCGGCCGTGCTGTTATCGGCTACAGGATCGGTTTCACCATAACCCTGTATGACCATGCGTTCGGCGTCAACACTTTGCTGAGCTGTATAAAGGGCAACGGACTTAGCCCGGCGCTCAGAAAGCTCCATATTATATTCGTCAGAGCCTCGGCTGTCGGTGTGGCCTGCGAACATAATTTTGGTATCCTCATAATCTTTGAGCACATCGGTCAGCTCTTTGATGTTTTCCTTGGCGGCCGGCCGCAGTTCAGAAGAGTCGAAATCAAACAGAATACCTGAATCGAAGGTTATTTTAATACCTTCGCCCACGCGCTCAACCTCAGCATTTTGGAGTTCTTCGTCCAGTTCTTCAGCTTGCCGGTCCATATAGTTACCGATAGCTGCACCGGCTGCGCCACCAACTGCAGCGCCTATTATAGCACCTGTTACGGTGTTACCGGCCGCTTCGCCAATAACCGCACCGGCCAGAGCTCCACCGGCTGCGCCTATAGTACCGCCTTGCGCGGTTTTACTCCACGATTTACAGCCTTGGTTAACGAGTGCGATCATACTAAAACATAAAACTAAAACAGTTAGTCGCTTTGTAATCTTCATAGTAAAACGTGATTTAATGATGATTAAAACTTGTATCTACACGCTTCTTAAAGAAACTAGGTGTTTATGTTCCATGATATTGATAAAACTCCTTAAATCTTTGTGAGATATTAAGTTAGGTTATTGCGCTTCTTCCATTCGCAGCACTTCCAGCGGTGTCTTTTTATATACACTTCTGTTACTTATTAGCCCAATTGTAACCGTTAAGATGGTCACAACCAGAATAATCAAGCCGAAGATTGAAAGTAGGGGGGCAAAGGAGAGATCGAAATAAAAGTAGCCCAGTCCCCAAGTGGCGATGGCCGAAAGTAGCAGCCCCGTAATGGCCGAGAGTAAACCAAGGAAAAGGTACTCCACGCCGGTTATTTTCCTGATCTGATTCTTGCTTGCGCCAAGCGTTCGCAGAAGCACACTTTCGCGTATGCGCTGAAATTTACTGACCAGCACCGAACTTGCGAGTACAATCAACCCCGTAATGATGCTTAAGAATGCCATAAATTCGATGGCAAATGAAATTTTATCAATAAAGGACTGAATGGTGGATAAAATCAGGCTTACGTCAATGGCCGATACGTTGGGGTAGTTGCTCACCACCTGTTGCTGCAAATCAGCGGTTTGCTGCTGGCCGGTGGTTCGGGTCACCGTTACAAAAATCTGCGGCGCCGGTTCAAGTACGCCGGCGGGGAAGAGCACGAAAAAGTTGGGTTGCACCCGTTGAAAATCAACCTCGCGGAAGCTTTTGACCACAGTCTGAATATTGATACCCTGCACGTTAAAACTAATGGAGTCGCCGAGGCTGAGGGCCAGGTCTTCAGCTATTTCTTCGGCCACGGAAACCGGAACTGCGCCACTATCGGGAGCCTGGCCGATCCATTCTCCGCTGGTTATCGTTTCTGAATTGAGTAGAGAGTCGCGGTAGGTTGACCGATACTCACGGCGCAGGGCCCAACCTGAAGTCTCGCTGGTAGTATCTTCCCGAATTTCGCTGGCACTGCGGCCGTTGAGGGAATCAATGCGCATGGACACCATGGGCACGTTTTGCAATACCGGTGCTCCTTCATTTTTAAGTATTGATAATACGCCCTCGTTTTGATCGGATTGGATGTCATAAAAGATCAAATTCGGCGCATCATCACGACTGGCAAATTGCAGTTCCTGCATTAGCATATTTTGAGTAAAATACAGCGTGCTGATCAGAAAAATACCGAGCCCAAGGGTTACCATCAGCGTAGTGGTTTGATTGTTGGGCCGGTACAAATTGGCTAAGCCTTGCCGCCATACATACGGCCACTGTGAGGGGAAATACTTGCGAACGCCTGCGATCAGGAGTTTGGCAACTCCAAGCAAAAGGGCAAAAGCCACGGCGATACCTGCGGTAAAATAGAGGCCGGTCTGCCAGTCGGAAGTCAATAAAATAGCGTAAACCGTGATGGTGAGGGCTATAATGCCATAAATGATGCTTCGCGTGCGGGTTGAAAGGAGTTCCGTTACATTTTGGCTAAAAGAGCGCAAAGTAAACAGCGGCGATGCTTTTGAGAGTGACAACAGGGGCATCAGCGCGAAAGCCAGTGCCACACCGGTGCCGGTAAGCATACCCAGCCCGATGGAAAACCATGACAGGCTCAGTTCAACCTGAACGGGCAAAAATTCACTGAAAAAGCCGGGCAGTAAAAATTGAAATGCGAGCCCAAGGGCGGTACCGCAAAGGGCACCTAGAAAGCCTAGTGCCAGTGCTTGTGCCAAAAATATGGTAGCCGCTTGATTGGATGACGCACCCAAACAGCGAAGTATAGCTGAAGTACTAATTTTTTGTTTCACGTACACATTAATAGCACTGGCAACCCCGATGCCGCCTAAGAGTAAGGCGATGAAACCAATGAGATTTAAAAAACGACTGAGGTTAGCTACTGCTTCACCAATTTCTTCTCGGCGTTCTTGTACGGTATCAAATCGAAGACGTTGTTCATCAGAAAAGGGTTCAAGATTTTCCTCAAGCTGAGCCATATCGCGATCCGGCTCAAACTTGAAGTATTTTAAATATTCTACCCTGCTGCCCGCCTGAATGAGGTTAGTAGAGTCAACCATGCTTTTGGGAATGAAAATGCGCGGACCCACCATGGAAACGGCCGCCGCTTCGCCCGGCACTTTCTGGATGGCACCGGCAATGGGAAATATTGCTTGTCCGACGCGTATAGAATCGCCCACTTGAACGTTAAATTGACGCATTAAGGTTTGATCCACGAGCGCGGCATTGCCTTCCCGAACCCGTTCTACGGCCCCGGCCGGCTGGGTTTCTAAGGTACCGTAAAATGGAAAGCCGCCTTCCAGCGCCCGAATATTCGACAAACGTGTGCCGCCCGTGCGGGGAAAATATGCCATGGAGGCAAACTCCACAATGGTGGATTGCTCGCCGCCCAGCGAATCGAAATAGGCCAGGGACTCGTCGGTAAAGGGGCGGTTTGATTCCACTTCCAGGTCGGCCCCGAGCAGTTCTTTCGACTGGTTATTGATGGTTTGGTCAACATTTGCACGGAAAGAGGTGATAGCCACCTGCGCGGCCACTCCAATGATGATAGCGGAAATATAAACAAAGAGGCGGCGCTTGTTCGATCGCGCATCACGCCACGCCATTTTCCAGGTCCACAGAGAAAAGAAAGATCGCATATAATATTTTTAAGCAGTTGCCGCTTGGCGGGTTGGTTCGTCGCGGTAAATTTCACCGTTTTTGAGCTGAATAATGCGCTCGCACTGTTCGGCAAGTCGCAAGTCGTGCGTTACAAGCACCAGGGTAGTGCCCAGTGTTTTATTCAAATCAAAAAGAAGTGCTTCGATTTTTTCCCCGGTTTCGGCATCAAGGTTGCCGGTGGGCTCATCGGCGAACAGGATTTTCGGTTCATTTATGAATGCGCGTGCAATGGCCACGCGCTGCTGCTCTCCACCGGAAAGTTGCGCAGGGTAGTGATTCACCCGGTCGGAAAGCCCAACCTGCTGCAGTAGATCCAATGCCTGGTCTTTTACTTCTGATGACGCTTTGCCCCGCAGTTCAAGGGGAACCATCACATTTTCGAGTGCGGTAAGCGTGGGCACCAGCTGAAAGGTTTGGAATACAAATCCCACATGCTGATTGCGCAGCGCTGCCCGTTCATCTTCATTTAATTTTCCAATGTCGGTATCATTTAACGTAATGCTGCCGCTTGATGGGCGATCGAGTCCGGCGCAAAGCCCAACGAGCGTGGTTTTACCGCTGCCGCTGGGACCAACGATCGAGCAAACGGATCCTTTTTCAACCGAAAAACTGATATTTTTAAGGACGGTTAAATCCTTATCACCCGATTTGAACGTCTGCGTTAAATTATTGACAGAAAGAATATTATTGGTGTGCATGCAGAATTGTTAAGTTGTAATATTTAAAGTGAATTTAACGTTAAATGAAGTGCGAATCATTCCGAAAAAGGAAATGTTACGAGAACGAAATTTTGTCAATCACTAATCTTGAAAACTATTAATGCGATATTTACTAACTGTACTTTGCCTCATTTTGTTGCCCCTCCAAGGTACAAATGCGCAATCTGATGCCCAACAAATTTTATTCTTTGGCGACAGTATTACGGCTGGCTATGGGTTAGACTCAGAGCAGGCTTTTCCCGCACTTATTCAGCATAAAATTGATTCCCTGGGCTGGGATTTTGAAGTCCGTGATGGCGGCCTGAGCGGTGAGACTTCAGCTGGCGGATTACGGCGTGTGGACTGGATGCTGCAGAAACCGGTGGACGTGTTCGTGCTGGAACTGGGCGGTAATGATGCGTTACGCGGCATCGATCTGGAATCAACCAAGCAGAACTTGCAGCAGATTATCACTAAGGTGCAAAGCAAATATCCCAAGGCTGACATCATTTTGGCCGGTATGCAGGTGCCGCCTAACCTGGGACCGGATTACACCGAGCAGTTCAGAAAAATGTATCCCGCACTTGCAGAGAAAAATGATGTTGCGTTAATTCCATTCCTGTTGGAGGGCGTGGGTAGAAATGAAGACCTCATGCAGTCCGACGGGATTCACCCCACCGCAGAAGGTCAGGCAGTAATGGCCGAAACGGTTTGGAACACACTGAAACCAATATTACAACATCGCCGCTAATAAAACTTTTGTGATATGAAGAGATCAATATTTTGCTTATTTGCAGCTATACTGTTCGGGTTGATGGCCGGACCAGTGCAGGCGCAATATTTGGATTACGAGCCGAAAATTCTTCTGGTGACGGCCCACCCGGATGACGATGCACTATTTTCTGCCACGGTATTTAAAACTACGCACCTGCTTGATGGCAATGTAGACTTGGCGCTGTTAACAAACGGGGAGGGCGGCTACAAATATTCTACGCTGGGAAATTATATTTACGGCAAGCAGCTCGATAAAGAAGAGGTTGGCCGCAAGCAGCTGCCCGGCATCCGCAAAAAAGAGCTGATGGCGGGCGGTGATATCGTGGGCCTGCGCAATTATTTTTTCTTTGATGAGCAGGACAAAGCGTATTCATTGGACGTAAAAAATCCGCTTTCAGAGTGGAATACTGATCATATCGTAAATCGGCTGCAGAAAATCATGCGGGAAAATGAATATGACTTTGTGTTTACCATGATGCCGCACTCGCAGACCCATGCGCACCACAAGGCTTCGGCTATTTTGGCGCTTCGTGCTGTGCAGCAATTACCTGAACAAGAGCGCCCCGTTATATTATCAACCACGATGCTTCGCCAAGAGGGCGGTAGCACCAGTTTTGCGGGGCTTGAGGGGTATCCCATCACGAATATAAACCGAGAGGTTGAACCGTTTACCTTCGACCGCACCCAAAAATTCGGGCATAACAATGAGCTGGATTACAACATCATTGCCAACTGGGTAATTGCCGAGCATAAATCGCAGGGAACGATGCAGCAGCTCATGGATGCTGGAAAGATTGAGCAGTATTGGTATTATGAAATCAATCCGGCCGACAAAGTCGACAAAACCCGCGCGTATTTTGAAGCAGTGAATGATGTTCCCATCTACACCGATCCCAACAATACGGCTCAGTAATTACTGGTGCAATATGGCAAACTCCATAGAGATAGTAGCCGAAACGGTAACGGTCTGATCGTACTTCATTAAGCTGCCGGAATCGGCGGCTTTAAGCTGCATGGTTTCTTGAGCATACGGCTGTACTTGCTGGTAGTTATATGATACAGCGGAAATAGAGCCCAGCGTAAACCCGGATTCTTCGGCAATGGTTTGAGCCTTTTGCTTCGCTTTCTGTATAGCTTTGCGCAGCGCCTCTTCTTTTCCTTCCTCAGACTTGGTGGCCATAAACTGTCCGCTAAAATTGTCATAACCGGCTTCAATCAACCCAATTTGGATTTTTTCGTAGGCCTCAAAATCGGTGAGCACCAGCCGCACCATTTGGCGGGTTTGGTATGTTACTTCATTCTCTGAATCGCGATTGTAAGGCTCATTTTTCGAGATAGAAATCGGCTCATAATTGATATCCTCTTCGTTTATCTCATAACGGTCCAGCAGTTCAACCAAAGCACGTTCCCGTTCTTTGTGGAGATCGTATGTGGCTTGAGGAGAATCAGCCTCAGCGTTGAGATTAATGTTAAATTGAATCTGATCGGCCGGGAGCTGAACCTCTGCCGTAGCAGATACTGATAGTCCATCCGTTTCGGGTTGGCTTGGTTGGGCAATAAAAAGGAAAGAGAGAAAAAGAAACAGGTAGCTCATAGCGATGAATTTGGTTAGAAGTTAAATCAGTAACGGTTGCAGATGTAAATAATTATTGATCGGCTTGTCGCACTTGAATTTCAATACTGATTAATCGTGAAGTCGCTGGTGGCATTTTCATAAAATCGTCATTTAACTGCAATCTTTTTTGTACCGTTGTGGTGCCTTGAATACTACCAAGGTTAACGGGGTCAGTAGCAATGGAATCGATTTGTGATTGAGTGGTGTCTACAAGCATTGTAATATTTTGCGGTGATGCGGTGATGCGGTAATGCTGACAAGTTCCAGCCCTTGTCGAAGACTACCGGTTGTTGGAACCTGTATGCCCAAATCAACCCTTGAATAATCGATGGTTCTTATGCGAATGGTGGGCGGAGAGGCTTCATAGAAACGTAGATCCGGCGGTAAATTAATGTTATTTTCGTTGATTTCGAGGACGCCATCATCGGCATCATCAGAGTTCAGGTCAAAAGAAACGACCAGATCATTCGGTTCAAAGGTGCGAAAAGCCTGCTCGGGACCGGAAAGTGTTATGCGGGCTTCAAGCGGGATGGAATCTTGCAGAGCTATATTGGATGACTGCAAATTGCGATACTCAATAGGCAGGGCAAAAGTGCGTGAGATGGTTCCTGATTGGTAAGCAAAAGCCAGCCAGAGCACAAAGGCAAGCGTTACAGATGCCAGGGCGGTACGCAAATCACGGCGCTTCCACCAGTTAGTGAATGAGTCTGTAGTAGACTGGTAATGAGTGGCCCAGAAGTCATCTAAATGTTTTTTTGAGGTCACTGTTGGAGTTTAATTCTTGGATTTTACCGTCCTTGGCAATACTGATAGATCCGCGCTCTTCTGATACGATGATCACTAATGCGTCGCATTGCTCGGAAAGGCCCAGGGCTGCTGTATGCCGGGTGCCGCCGCGCGACATTTTGTAAAGATTGGTAGAAAGGGGCAGGTGCACGCCAAACTTTAAAATATTTCGTCCCTCCAATAGTACGGCACCATCGTGCCCGGGTGCATACTTGTTGAAAATACTTAGCAGCAGCGGAATGGTTATTTGGCCGTTCAGCTCAATACCGCCATGTATATGCCGCGACCAATCTTCTTTACCACGAATAGCGATGAGTGCACCCGTTTTTTTCTCGGCCATTTTAGCTACCGCCTCAGTAATAATGCTGGTAGCAATGTCTGTTTCTGGCTTTGATCTAGAATTGCTGAAAAAGGTCCACGTACCTAGCCTGTCAATAATTCGGCGAATGTCTGACTGAAACACTACTACAATGCCGATGAGAATAATGACGAACAAACCCTCAATTAAATACTCGGTGAGATACATACCGGTAAATCGGGCAACAATATAAATCACCAGTAAAGTAGAAAAGCCGATGAGACTACGTTTGGAAGCGCTTTGGCGAAGCCAATTGAGAATTATATATAAAATGAAGGAGATGAGAACAATATCAAAGACATCAACAATGCGCACATTACGAAAAAAATTGCCGAAGAAGTCGGCGGCGCCTTGCAATATGATGGCTTTGTCGGTCAAATAAATAGGCTTTTGCTAAATATGGACTGATTGAAGAATATACGCATTAGTCGTTCGGCAAAAAAAATGCTATTCATTGATAACCTCCTGCAATTTACTGTATGAAATATTAGCCCCGCAGATCACAATAACGGTCGTTTGATCCTGAAATTTTTCCGGATGTTTAAGTACGGGGGCCACAGCCACAGCGGCGGCGCCTTCAATGAGTTTGCTGTGATTTTTAATCATCAAACGGATGGCCTCCTTGATTTCATCTTCACTTAGAAGTATAAATTCATCCACCAGTTTTTTGCACAGATCAAATGTGATGGCATCACGCTCAAACCCGCCGGCTGAGCCGTCCGATAATGTGGGCTTTGTTTCTACCTCTCGATATTCATCGGCGCGTACCGAAACCGCCATTTCGGGCGAATTTTCGGGTTGGCATCCAATTACTTTAGTTTGCGGCGAGTTTTGTTTCAACCACGTGCCGATACCTGATATGAGTCCGCCGCCGCCCACTGTAGCCAAAACAGCATCAGGATGAGGAAGTGCATTTAGAATTTCGCGACCGATGGTTCCCTGTCCGGCTATGACCTGTTCATCATTGTAGGGTGATACATAAACCCAGCCATTTTCTTCAGCTGTTTTACGGGCATGCATTTCCGTGGTATATGGGTCTTCTCCGTAGAACTCGAGATCGGCATCATATCGTTTTATAGCTTCCACTTTTGATTCTACAGCATTGGTAGGTAGAAATATTTTGCCCTTTATGCCTAGCAAATGGAGGGCACGTGCAAAACCTAATCCATGATTACCGGTAGAGGCGGTGATGGGCAGGGCCTCACTTTTTTGTTCCTTTAGCCAGAGTAATTTGTTAAGGCTGCCCCGTGCCTTAAAAGAGCCGGTGTGTTGCTCACTTTCAAGTTTAAGCCAAATGTCGCCTTGGCAAACATCACTAAGCCAGTTTGAGCGGATCAGCGGTGTATTTAGAATATCGTCTTCAATTCGCTGTGCCGCTTTTTCAATGTCGTTTATCTTAATCACGTGCTCACCACGATTTTATTTCAGGAAGTAAAACCGGCATAATTTGGTTTACCCAGTTGGTATACATTGTGCCGGAAGGGTGAAGGCCGTCGCCCGCAATAAGGCTCGAATCCTGGGCCGCTTTTTGCGAGCCGGGTGTTATATCAACATAGTGGACTCCCAGGCTGTCTGATATTGCCCGATTTGTGGCATTGTATTGTTCCAGTTCCTGGCTGATGCGATCAGGGTTTTTCTGCTGACCAAAGGGCGTAACACTATAGTCGGGGATGGAAACCACCAGCACGTGGCTTGGATTCCCGCCGGCAAGTTCAATTGCTTTATCGAGTAGATTTGTAAAGCGACGGGGATAGGTGGCAAAATCGAGCCCATCGTATTGGTCGTTCACACCAATAAGCAGCGATACCAAATCGTACGATGGGTTTAAGCTAGTATCTTCAATGGCTTCGCTAAGTTCGGTGGTGGTCCACCCGGTTTCGGCGATAATTTGTGGCTCTGCTACAGCAACGCCGGAATCGCGAAGGGCCTCACTCAGTTGAACGGGCCAGCGCTCGGCGACCTCAACACTTTCACCAATGGTGTAGGAATCACCCAGGGCCAGGTAAGTTATTTTTTGGTCATCAGTACAACTGCTCACTACGAGTATGAACAGCGGAAGTAGAATAGCAAAAGAACGTTTAAGAAGCTTCATATGATAAAATCATTTTTAATTACCGTTGATTATAAGGGTTATATCAGTTAAAAACGATTAAACCTTAACGGCCTGTACCTGATCCTGAAGCAGGAAAATGAAATTCATTTCTGTTATCCATAGCTATTTACTCTACGGGCAATCCTTCCATTTGCATAATTTTAAGGGCGTTTGTTGAAGGGCAGGGGCCAGATTTTAATTTGTACTCAAACCGCATTTTGCCGTCTTCAATGGTCTCCTCAAAATGCCAGTTACTGAGGGTAGGAATTTCATCTTCAAGTCGGGCCAGCTGTAAATCGTGAGTAGTTACAAGCCCGATGCCATCTTTGCCGGCCACGTGTTTGAGAAAAGCCTCACTGCCGGTAAGCCGTTCACGATTATTGGTGCCGCGGTAGATTTCGTCAACCATGAAAAAGAGCGGATAATCGTGTGGTTTTTGAAGCTCGTCCAGCAGCGAGCGCAAGTGCTTCACTTCAGCGTAAAAATGTGATAGACCCTCATCGAGTGAATCAGTTACATTGATGCTTGAAAAAAGACGAAAGGGGATTGTTTCTAAAGAAGATGCGTTTACCGGTGCGCCTGCAAAACAGAGTGCCAAATTAATGCCCACGGTGCGCAAATACGTACTTTTGCCGGCCATATTGGAACCGGTGATAAGTTGAATGTCACCCACACGTTCTATACGTACATTATTTGTAACTTTTTGGTCTTTGGGAATAAGCGGGTGCCCTAAATCACGGGCGTCAATAACCGGAGGTTCTGTTTGCGGAGCGGGCAAAGCAAACGAATATTCCGGGTTGAGCCAGCCGAAGTTCGCCATGGCGTTCAGGGCCTCAAGTTCATAAAAACGCTGCACCCATTCGTTTAATTTTGGTTCCAGGTCTGTTTTAAATTTCTGCAATCGCCGGGCAAAATACATAT
>NNSL01000498.1 GCA_003123965.1 Balneolaceae bacterium SMO_bin1 | reverse complement strand
GCGCCGCTGGCTCCTGCAATGTAATCGCCCATTGGCAGAGTTGATAAGTGAAAAAATTGGAGAGGGGTGGATCAAACAGTTAGATCAGCTGCAGCAAATTGAACATTTTGCTACTGATCCAAACTTTCAGCAGCGGTTTGAACAAATCAAGCAAGAGAAAAAAGAAGACCTTGCTGCATACATAGACAAGACACTGAACGTTACTGTACGAACTGATTCTATTTTTGATATTCACGTAAAGCGCTTGCATGAATATAAGCGTCAGTTGCTTTCTGTGTTTCACGCCATTACGCTATACAACCGCATTAAGAAGAATCCCGGCGCGGATATTACCCCTCGAACCATCATATTTGCAGGCAAGGCGGCCCCTGGCTACGACATGGCAAAGTTGTATGTAAAACTAATTAATGCGGTTGGAAATAAAATTAATAACGATCCGGAGGTAAACGACGTGCTTAAATGCATTTTTCTGCCAGATTACAGTGTATCTTTGGCAGAAAGGATGATTCCCGCTGCAAATCTTTCTGAACAGATTTCAACGGCCGGTATGGAGGCATCGGGCACGGGAAATATGAAGTTTGCCCTAAACGGGGCGCTTACTATTGGCACATATGATGGTGCAAATATTGAAATGCAAAACCGCATTGGTGAAGAAAATATGTTTATTTTCGGCCTGCGGGTTGAAGATATCGAGGAGCTGCGAAACAGTGGCTATAGTCCCAATGAAATCATCGAATCAAACCACGAGCTGAAGAAAATCATTGAGCAGCTCAGCAATGGGTATTTCGCTCCCGAAGAACCTGAGTTATTTGCGCCAATCATTAATGCACTTACCAATCAAGGCGATTATTACATGGTGATGGCCGATTACCAGCCGTATATTAATATGCAGCAGCAGGTAGAAAAGGTGTATCAAAATCGTGAAGAATGGAATCGGCGCGCAATTATTAACGTGGCCAATATGGGGTTCTTTTCGTCGGACCGGTCGGTACGCGATTACGCTGAAAAGATCTGGGAAATTGATTACTAAAAAAAATGCCAGCCACTTTGCAGTAACCGGCATCCGTAAAGGTTTAAAGTAGTTTTGAGCTCTACTTCGGCTTTGCAATCTCCACATTTACGCCGCGGCCGCGATACTGGGCGTTACGTTGAAAAGCATCCAGAATAGTATCGGTATAGTGGACGTCGGCCTCAAAGAACGAGAACGAGCCCATAATGTCGATTTTACCGATATTGATATCACCGGTGCGACATTGCTCACTAATAAGGCCGATTAAGTTGCCAGGGTTGATGTTATCTTTTCTGCCAATATTGATGAAAAATCGCTCAAAACCTGTTTCCGATCCATTCTTAATTGTCCCGGAATCGGTGCTTCGCGATTTGCTTTCGATTTCGGGCTCTGAGGTTCGTGTTTTAAACGCAAGTGCAGCAAATTTTTCGATTAACTCATCGCGATTCAATTCAGAGAAGTTCTGCTTTATGGCCGGCAAAATATCCTGAATGGCTGAAGTATCGGCATGTTTTACCTTGTCAGTCCACTCGTGTAGCTTCTTTTTCTTCACATCTTGCTCGGATGGAACATCGATATGCTCAAACTTTTGTTTAATGGTTTTTTCGAGCTTGCGAATTTTGCCTTTTTCCTTGTGCTTGGCAATGCCTATGGATACGCCTGACTTGCCGGCGCGTCCTGTGCGACCGCTGCGGTGGGTATAGCTTTCGAGATCATCGGGCAGTTCGTAGTTAATCACGTGCGTCAGGTCATTCACATCAATACCGCGGGAGGCAACATCGGTAGCTACCATTAAGCGGATGCTCTTGTCGCGGAATTTGCCCATCACGCGATCGCGCTGAGATTGTGACAAATCACCGTGAATGGCATCGGTTGCGTAGCCGTCTTGGTTCAATTTTTCCGAAACGTCGCGGGTGTCGCGGCGTGTGCGGCAAAAAATTATACCGTACATATCAGGGTGGAAATCGATGAGTCGCTTCAATGCTGTGTATCTATCCCGCGGATGCACTGTTAAGAATTGATGCGAAACATTATCAGCGCCAGCGTTCTTTGTACCTACGGTAATTTTCTTTGGGTTATTCATGTATCGCTTGGCGATACGGGAAACCGAATTGGGCATGGTGGCCGAAAACAGCCACGTATTGTAATGTTTCGGTAGGGTATCGAAGATGGCGTTCAAATCATCCTGGAAGCCCATATTAAGCAGTTCGTCGGCTTCATCAAGTACTACAGTGGAAATAGCTGAAGTATCGATTTTACCGCGATTCAGTAGGTCGAGCAGTCTTCCGGGCGTAGCGGCAATAATCTGTACGCCACGGTTCAAGGCTTTAATTTGCTTGTTGATACTGCTTCCGCCATACACGGCCAACGTGTTAATTTGCTGCTGGGTGCGCGAAAAATCTTTAATATCGCGCGTAATTTGAATGCAGAGCTCGCGTGTTGGAGCAAGAATTAACGCCTGTGGCAGGTTCAGTGAGTGCTCAATGCGCTCAACTAATGGCAAGCCAAAAGCCGCAGTTTTACCGGTACCAGTTTGGGCCAATGCCACTATGTCGGTATGGTTTCCGAGCAGCATAGGAATGGCTTGCTCTTGTATTGGCATGGGGTTTTCAAAGCCAAGTTGACGTACGGCTTCTGTAGTGGACGCAGATAGTCCAAGATCACTAAAAGTAGTCATGTAAGTAATAATATAAGTTGTTGATATGCGCTCTTTGAATAGACCTATGAGGGCGGTGGTGCGGCGGACATATCAACGACTTCCCGGAAGGGAGATATGGATAGCGGAAAGCTTGGCACTACGGCAGCTCGGGGCAGCCAAAAAACACGGAAGCAGCGATTGCTTCGGCTGCAAATATACGCCTAATTAACAACAAAAAATAATGTTTTTTGCAACGGCTATTATCTGGTTTTGCGAATGATGAAGCAAAGTTTTATAATTAATTGCACATACAAATAAATAAACCCCATGGATTTTACTGAATCACTGTTTCATTCATCGAATGCACTGAATCGCTTGCTTGGAAATATGGCTGACGAGGCTTTCCGCGGGCTGGGTCTTACCTCATCCTATGCTTTTCTTATTATGATTGTGCATGAACAGCCGGGCGTTCAACCCAAAGAGCTGAGCGAAAAATTACAGCTCACGCCCTCAACAATCACTCGGTTGGTTGAAAAAATGGAGTACCGCGGTCTTCTTGAACGCAGCAGTAACGGAAGGGCAACTCATGTTTCATTAACGGATAAAGGCGAAGAGTTGATTCCGAAACTTGAAGAAGCATGGGGAAACCTGCAGGAAAAATACACCTCTATCCTTGGTGACCGCTACACCGAGGTGCTGACCGAAATGACAACCAAAGCCGCAGAGCAGGTTAAAGAAGCTGGATGAACCGACACTATGAATCCGGCCGCTTCATGCGTTGTGCCTCCTCGGGTGCTTCAAACAATGTGCCGGATTCCAGAAATTCAATATCAGTGAGCGTAGCTTCTCCTATTGGTTCATCCGAGAATCCCTGCTCTTCACTCCAACCCCAAAATTTCCACTCTGTAGCAACGGGCACGTTCTCAAATGTCTGGAAGTTTTCATACGAAATGGCATGCGGATTTTGGTTGGCTTCTTCTACCGATTTGCCTGCCGTTACAATGTAAGCCATGGCCCGCAACCGATTATTCTGCTGGCTGCGATACAGAATGTACCAGTCATCCGGTGTATCACCCGTGCCGGGCTCAAATGTAAGTCTGGCACGATCGTATGTGTTTCCTTTCATTTGTGCAGCTGCTTGTTCTTCCATTACGGTGCCCGGGTCATTTAGTTTGTACGGAGCTTCCAGGAAATAAGCCCATGTTTTTAGCTGAAAAGGTGTCACGGCAGAATCGCTTGGCATAGCATACATTTGTTTCCCATCAAATATAGCTACCGTATCTTCGCTGATTTCCAGCAAGATACCGGGCCCGTTTGTCTCTACAAAAAGTGCTGCATCAATAACTTGTTGCCCACCCATATTTATAGTAATGTTTGTTTTAAATGCACCTTTTTGTTGCCATTCTGCTCGATTATGAGCCTCTTCAATAGGGTTGGCAAAAGTGTGGTTGGCCCGATTTTCTGAAGCTCTTTGAGAGTCATTTTGCTCTCCTGTGGTACATGCCGTCATAACAGTCAATCCGAGGATCATTATCAGTACAATCATCCTCGATTTTTGAAAAAATGGAAGTGAGTTTTTCATAATTAATGATCCAGGATTAATAGCTAAGATTAATAAAGCATAATAAATTATTACGTATAATATATTTAGAAATGCCTGAGTTTCATGATATTTTTAGGAAGCCATAAAAAACCATCTACACAAATTTATACTTTCAGGTAATATTCTGCAGGGTTGGCACATCAATCAATAGAATAGTTGACAGGCTCTATTTATGCATCTGGTAATCATTGGAAACGGAATTACAGGAACCACTGTGGCGCGGTATGTGCGTAAAGTTAAGGACTGGGATATCACCGTTATTTCCAGTGAAACCAAGTACTTTTTTTCACGCACCGCGCTGATGTATATCTACATGGGCCATATGAAGTATGAGCACACCAAACCGTATGAAGACTGGTTCTGGGATAAGAACGACATCAACCTGGTTTACGATCATGTGACTGACATTAACATCGATAAAAAAGAGCTGGAGCTGCGAAATGCTGCACCCATAGGGTATGATAAATTGGTGATTGCCACGGGTTCCAATCCGAACAAATTCGGTTGGCCTGGGCAGGATCTTGACGGCGTGCAGGGACTCTACAGCTACCAGGATTTGCAGCTGATGGAAAAAAATACAAAGAATATCGATCGCGCGGCCATTGTAGGCGGCGGATTGATTGGTGTGGAAGTGGCAGAAATGCTGCTCACGCGTAAGATATCAGTTACCTTTTTGGTGCGTGAAACCAATTACTGGGACAATGCTTTGCCGAAGGAAGAAGCGCAGCTGGTGAACCGCGAAATTCGTCGCCACAACCATATAGATTTACACCTTGAGACCGAACTAAAAGAGATTTTGCCTGACGAAAATGGTCGTGCACGTGCAGTTGTTACCAAAGGTGGCGATGAATTTTCGTGCCAGTTTGTGGCGCTTACGCCCGGCGTGCACCCCAATATTGAACTCGTCAAAAATAGCGATATCGCCACCGATAAAGGCATTTTGGTGAACCACTATTTCGAAACTAATCACAGCGATATTTACGCCGCCGGCGATTGCGTACAGTTTACTGATGCTGATGAAAACGAGCAGGAAATTGAGCAGCTTTGGTATACCGGTCGCAAACACGGGGAAGCGCTGGCGCGCATACTCTGCGGTGAGCGAACACCGTATGATCGAGGTATTTGGTTCAACTCGGCCAAGTTTTTTAACATCGAGTGGCAGACATACGGACGCGTACCGCCACAATTACCAGAAGGTGCAGGCACTTTTTACTGGGAACATGAGAACGGCAAGCACTGTATGCGCATCAATTTTGAAGAAGACCGCAGGGCTGTAACCGGATTTAATGTGATGGGTATTCGGCTGCGGCAGGCGGTCTGCGAAAAATGGATTAAAGAGCAGAAAACACTGGAGTATGTGCTGCAGCATCTGGGTGAAGTAATGTTTGACCCCGAGATTTGCCGAAAAACACGAAAAAGCCATCATAAAGCACTATAATCACTCCAATCCCGAAAAGGATGCGTTGCAACTAGAGAAAAAGCGGGGCTTATTTGGCCTGTTTCAATTCCGAAATAAAGAAACGGCGTAAGTATGAATGATCAGGATTTAGATCGTACCATCGCGGAAATTACCCGATTCCGAGCATAAACCGCGTCGATGATAAAATATATCGGCTTGACCTTGTTTGTTGCCGGATTGCTGATTTTTATGGCCACGCTGAGCATGAACGAGTACCGCCTGACCGAGCAGATATTGGACCAGAACATCAGCGATGAAACGCACCTGTCGGCCGTTATGAATGAACTGCGGCCCATGTTCGGGCAAACATACGATTCCAAAGTGGGCTTTATTGCGGATCTGCGCGACGGCATCAGTCGGGGCAGCCAACAACTTTCGGGCGGCAACAACATCAACAGTTATCAGCAGGGGCAGTACCGGTTGTACATCACCAAGGCTGCCAGCAGTGGCTTTCTGAACCAAAATGCGTGGCTCATGTTTTGGCTAAGCATTGGTCTGGCTAGTTTTGGCGCCATCACCTATTTTGTGCCTAAGCTCTGGCTCAACCTGCCCGGTATTCATAACGATAATATCTATCACAATCCCGCAACCCGTGGCAAGGCCATTGGCATCATTATGGGCTCACTGCTGATTGTGTTTTACGTGTTGCTCTATTGGTACCCGGAATACATCGCTAACTGGATTAACATGGTAGATCCGCTCAGTTATGCCATTAAGGGTGAGGGCGCCAGCCAGTGGTTTTTGTACGGCTTGCTTTACACGCTGGCCATTGTGGTGATGGGCGTGCGCATGTTCATTAAATATCGCCACAGCACCTATCACAAAATTCGCACCGGCTCGGTAATGTTTTTCCAAACGGCCTTTGCTTTTATCATTCCGGAACTGCTTGTGGCCTTCAATCAACCGTACTACGATTTCAAAAATATCTGGCCGCTCAAGCACGATATGTTTTATGGCTACCAGATCGACATTTTTACCAGCAGTGGTACCTTGGGCATATTCATGCTTGTATGGGGCATTGGGTTGATTGTGATAGCCGTGCCGGTGATCACTTATTTCTACGGCAAGCGCTGGTACTGCTCGTGGGTGTGCGGCTGCGGGGGACTGGCCGAAACACTGGGCGATCCGCACCGGCAGCTCTCGGATAAATCGCTTAGCGCATGGAAAATTGAGCGCTGGATGGTGCATGGTGTTTTGGTATTAGTAACCGTGATGACCGCCGGCGTGCTTTATACTTATTTTACCGGCAGTAGCAGTTTGTTGGGCTTCAATACCTACAATTTGCGTAGTTGGTACGGCTTTGCCATTGGATCAGTGTTTGCTGGCGTAGTCGGTGTTGGTTTCTATCCGTTTATGGGCAACCGCGTATGGTGCCGCTTCGGATGTCCGTTGGCAGCGTACCTTGGCCTGGTACAGCGATTCAAATCGCGATTTCGCATCACAACCAACGGCGGGCAATGTATTTCGTGCGGAAACTGTTCGACCTATTGCGAGATGGGCATCGATGTGCGCTGGTACGCGCAACGTGGGCAGAATATTGTGCGATCTTCCTGCGTAGGTTGTGGTGTGTGCGCCTCGGTTTGTCCGCGCGGCGTGCTCAGGCTGGAAAATGGTCCCGAGGAAGGCCGCTTTAACGAACCCAAAGCCTTCACGATCACCGACGATGGCATTAAAATGAACAGTGAATTAGCAGCATGATAAATTTAACTCTCTTTAGAAACTCAATAATAGCTGTATTTGCATTAGGGTTAATTACCGCTTGCAGTACTGAAGAATCTAACCAAGGTAATACAGGTCCTGATCTGTCGGATGTAACGGTGCAAACGCAGGATTTCAAAGACTACTGGTACGCCGGTGAAGCGGAATTAAACCGATATGATCTCCAGCGCATTCGGTACGGCGAAGTGCGCGATGGCCATGCGATGATGATATTTGTGACCGAAGATTTTCTAACCGAACCGCAGGTAAAACTGGAATCACCCGCCGATGGCCGCCCGCATGAAACGGTGTTGAAACTGAATCATCTGGAAGAGTTCATGACCGGCATATACGAGTACAAGGTGATGACATCAACATTCACCCCGATCAGTGTGAATGACCATCCGCGATCCCTTAAAGTTTCACATTCTACACAGGAGTGGTGCGGGGTTGTGTATTCGCAGCTGAATTTAAGCGATGGACAGTACCAGGTAACCGGGCATTCCTATTTTGAGAATGAAGCCGATTATGAGGCCTCACTCAATCCCGTTTGGCTCGAAGATGAATTGTGGACGAAACTGCGCCTTTCGCCCCAGTTGTTGCCCGAGGGCGAAATTAATATCATCCCGGCCAGTTTTGCTATTCGCCGTTCGCATGATAAATGGGCGGTAGAGCGTGCCGTGGCCACCAAAGAACCATGGACCGGCAGCGAGATGCCCGGCGACAGCCTGATGAGCTATTCGCTTGAATACCAAAATGCAGCTCGCAGCTTAACCATCGTCTACGAATCGCAATCGCCCTATCGCATTGCCGGCTGGGTGGAAACGCAGCAGACGCGCGCAGGAGATACGCTGCAGGCAACGTCTGTGCGTACGCACTCCATCAAAGCTCCGTACTGGCAAATGAACAGCAATTCTGATGAGGAAATGCGCCAAAAACTAGGGTTTGAAAATGAATAATGGACTCGAATTTATCGGCGGAAATATGTGAGTATAGTGAAGCGTGACCGCACAATTTCGCTCTGGTGATTAGTTTGATACTGTTATATAAATGAAAAAGACCTTCGAAATTGTGCAGCGCAAAACAAGCGAACGCCGCCGAGGAATTCGCCGCCTTGATTTTTGGTTCGTTTTGGATCAAGCCAAAATGAACATTAAAGGATTAATGATATAGTTAAGGAATAAGCAAATGCAGACACGGAAATCCTCGGATATTAAATATGAATGGGATTCAGGTTCCTCTTTAAAGCGAGCTGATATATGCGTGATCATTCCCGCATTTAATGAAGCAAAATCAATTGGGAAGGTGATCGGCGATATTCCGGACGAGCTGGTCCGGGAGGTGATTGTCATCAACAATGCGTCGAAAGATGAAACGGTACTGCGAGCCGAAGATGCCGGGGCCACGGTGCTCGATGAGCCCAAGCGCGGCTACGGCAATGCTTGCCTGAAGGGTATCGAGTACTTGAAAAAAATGGAGGATCCGCCGGAAATCGTTGTGTTTCTGGACGCCGATTATTCCGACAGTCCCAATGAAATGGACCGACTGGTACAGCCAATTATTGAACAAAATATTGACATGGTCATCGGTTCGCGCGCCCTGGGTGAACGCGAGAAAGGCGCTATGCAGCCGCAGCAGATTTTTGGCAACTGGCTGGCCACGCGGCTCATGAAATTGTTTTATAGTGCAACATTCACCGATTTAGGTCCGTTTCGGGCTATCAAGTTTGATAAACTACTGGAGCTGGATATGCAGGACAAAACCTTTGGTTGGACGGTAGAGATGCAGGTGAAAGCGGCAAAACAAGGACTAAGATTCACCGAGGTGCCGGTTAGTTACAAACGGCGAATTGGCGTTTCTAAAATATCCGGCACGGTGAGCGGCACCTTTAAAGCAGGCTATAAAATTATTTACACGATTTTTAAGTATTTGTAGCAGTATCCATGGACTTTCTAAGCATCATTTTGATTTCCCTTTACGGAATTGGCCTGGGGGCCATTTTCTTGTACACAATGGGACAGGCGCACTTGGTCTACCAGTACTTCAGTAAAAAGCGTAAAAACGACAACCGGGTGGCCGATTGGTCCGGTCGTCCCGCTGAAGAATTTCCGCAGGTGACGATGCAGCTGCCGGTGTATAATGAGCGCTATGTGGTAGAGCGGTTGATTGATTCGGTGGCTGCATTCAACTGGCCAAAAGACAAGCTGGAGATACAGGTTCTGGATGATTCAACGGATGAGACCGTGCAAATCATCGCTGAAAAAGTGCAGGAATTTCAGCAAGAAGGCATCGATATCAAGCATGTGCGCCGTGATTCCCGCGATGGCTACAAAGCGGGAGCCCTTGATTATGGCATGAAGCAGGCCAAGGGCGAATTTATCGCCATTTTTGATGCCGATTTCACCCCGCACGCTGATTTTCTGATGAACACCGTGCCCTGTTTTGAAGATGAAAACATTGGCATGGTGCAAACACGGTGGACACACCTCAACCAAGATTACTCGCTGCTGACGAAAGTGCAGGCCTTTGCCTTGAATGCGCATTTCAGCGTTGAGCAAAAAGGACGCAATCGGGCGGGCTATTTTATGAATTTTAACGGCACAGCGGGCGTTTGGCGCCGGCAGTGTATTGAAGATGCCGGCGGTTGGCAGCATGATACGCTTACCGAAGATTTAGACCTCAGCTACCGCGCGCAGATGAACGGATGGGATTTTCAATTCTTGGAAGATGTAGTAGCACCGGCCGAACTGCCCGTAGCGGTTTCGGCGCTGAAAACCCAGCAGTACCGGTGGACCAAGGGCGCGGCGGAGTCTGCACGAAAGCATTTGACTGACGTCTGGCAGACTGATTCCTCGCTTATCAAAAAAATTCAAGCCACGAGTCACCTCCTCAGCAGCAGTATCTTTATCTTCATTTTGCTTATTTCGGTCCTCAGCGTGCCGCTTCTTTGGCTGAAAAGCGTGCAGCCTGAGTTAAATGCATTTTTCATCGCGGCAAGCTTTTTTATTGTAGGGCTTTTGGGATGGATGGCGTTTTACGGCGCGCCCTTTTTGCGCGAAGAAGGGCAGAGTTTCAAAAAAGCCAAAGCATTTGCAATCATGTTTCCGGTGTTCTTGTCCATTTCTATGGCGCTTTCGGTGCACAATTCAATTGCGGTCATAAAAGGGTATTTGGGCAAGGCGTCGCCCTTTATTCGTACACCGAAATTCAACATCACCAAGCTTTCTGATTCGTGGTCGGATAACAAATACCTGATCAAAAAGCTGGATGCTGTTTCAATAGTCGAGGGACTGCTCGCGCTTTATTTTTTAGGCGGCATCGGTATGGCATTTGCAGTCAATGATTGGGGCATGCTGCCCTTTCACCTGATGCTATTCTTTGGTTTTAGCACTATTTTTGGGTATTCAATTCGGGAAAAAGTACTAAAATCCACCCGCTGAAATGAACTCGATCAGTCGCTATCGGTTACCCCTCCTTTTTATCATTTCGCTGGTGGGGTTCGGAGTGATCGGGTACGGCATTGAACGCAGCAATTTTGGCGCATTAATATCAGTTTTTGCTGTTCTATTTGTCAGTTACTACTTCTCGGTTCGGTGGGTTGATGATTACATTGAAAGCTTTAAATGGATGATCGGCGCGGCTGTTGTATTTCGTATCACCCTGCTTTTTTCAATGCCTACCCTTTCCGACGATTTTTACCGCTTTATCTGGGATGGAAACCTGCTGATAAACGGAATAAATCCGTTTCTGAATACGCCCAAATTTTTCATGGAGAATGGTTTGCCGGAGTTTTTATCCGCCGAGCTGTTTCAAAACCTCAATTCCCCCGAATACTTTACCGTATATCCCCCGGTGAACCAGTATATATTTGCCTTGGCCGCAAGTCTCTTTGGCACAGAATGGATGGGAAATATTATAGTAATGAGGCTTCTTATTATCGGAGCCGAAATTGGCTCTATCATCATTTTAAAAAGGCTGCTTGATCATTTCGATTTATCGGCGAAATGGTTGTTCATTTACGCGCTCAATCCGCTGGTAATATTGGAACTTACAGGCAACCTGCACTTCGAGGCAGTGATGATCTTTTTCCTGCTTTTGGGCTACTACCTTTTCCTGAAAAATCGACTTTGGTTTGCTGCAGGCTGTTTCGTGCTTGCCGTTAACACAAAATTGCTACCGCTTATTTTATTGCCGTACCTGGTATTCAGTATCGGTTGGAAAAAGTCATCGGAGTTGGTTGGTGTTTTGGCTGCAGGGCACGCTGATACTACATCTGCCATTCTTGGATCAAACTTTTTGCTAAAATTTTTAGCGACAGCCTTGGACTTTACTTTCAGTCATTCGAGTTTAATGCCAGCATCTACTACTTGGTGCGCTGGATTGGATTTGAGATGTACGACTATAACATCATTCAAACCGCCGCCCCGCGTTTGGCGATGCTTAGTACGGTTTTAATTGTGGCGATATCGTGGAAATATCGCCGGGCATCACTAACAAACCTGCCGGTGATGTACATCGCATGTTTCGGCATCTATTACCTGTTTTCAACAACGGTTCACCCGTGGTACGTGACTTCGCTGGTGGCCTTTGCCCCGCTGGCCGGGTTGATGTTTCCCGTGCTATGGTCGGCCGTCATTCCATTGACCTATTTTGCCTATCGAACGCCGGCTTACACCGAAAGTCTTTGGCTGATAGCGCTAGAGTACCTTGTAGTTTTAGCCGTGGTTATATACGATATTCGTCAGCGGAAAAGGTCTCCTGAGGATAGAATTCGAAATTTGATTGGCAAACTCTCAAGTTGAGGATCAGTAGTTTGTTCCTTATAAATGTCCTTGTTCCGATCGGCCGAAAAATGGGAATAGTATAGCTATTTTAATTAATTATGTTTTTCGGCGATAGCTTGCAGGCGCTGCTTAATTTCTTCTTGGCTCAACCAATTGCCGCGATATATCACACCCGCAATAGTTTCGCTGTTTGTAATATCTTCGAGCGGATTTTCTTGCAGCAATACTAAATTTGCTGCTTTTCCTTCTGCAATTGTACCGCTGTTATTGGTATCTCCAAGATATTGAGCAGTATTCACTGTTCCCGTTTTCAGTGCTTCATAGGGGGTCAGTCCCGCTTCAACGAGGTAGCGAAGTTCATCGTGCGCCGAAAATCCGGGCACATTAAAAATTTGCGGCGCATCGGAGCCAAGCAGGATTCCAGCGCCGGCTTCGTGCAGGGCTTTGAGAATATCGCGCCGAAGTTGAAGGTACTCGGTGGCCAGCTCTTCGGAATAAATGTCATTGCTGGTGATGGAGTTCTTGCTGTCGATCCAATTCTGAACCTGCTCATCAGGCATATATTGAAACTCAGCACGCTGAGCCATTTCTTTTGCGGGTTTGGTGCTTAACACGTGTTCAAGCAGCGCCTGGGTGGGTACATTCCAGGTTCCGGCCTCAACGGTTGCTTGTACTACTTCGGGTATTTTTTTGCGGTTGATATAGGGAGTCAGGTGCATGCCAAAATAAATCACACCCGGATTTTCAATATCCTCACGGTTTGCATTGTCGGTCACCAGTGCGTCGGGGTACTTGTCGAGGTGATCGATGGTGCCTTGTCCGGCTTTGAGTGCGCGATTCAACCCAACGGAGGCCGGGATATGACCCGAAAATTCGATACCTGCATTTTGGGCTTCTTCGGCAATAGCATTGTATTCTTCGAGTGTGAGACCGGGAAATATTTTCAGAAAATTGTAGCCGGCCTCGTGCTGGTCGCGAACCTGCTGCCTAGCCTGTTCAGGTGATTCAATATTGCCACCAAATCCCGGTCCAGACGTATAAATGAGCGGACTTACGAGTTCGTTATTGGCAGCCTGCTCGCGCAACTCCAAATGTAGTGGATCGCCCAGCATGCCACGTATAGTGGTGATTCCATTGGCCAGATATAGAAAAAGCACGTCTTCAATATAAGCGCGGGAAGCATCACCCGAAGGGATATGCGCATGCATCTCGGAAAGACCGGGAATGAGGTAACGGCCGCTTCCGTCAATTCGCTCAATACCATCGGCAACCTGAATGTCAGCTGAAGGCAGGATTTCGCTGATTTTTCCGTTCTTAATTAATACGGTACGGTTCGAGTCAATTTGCTTGCTGTTCATTGAAATGACGTGCACATTTTCAATGGCAAGATCAGCATCTACAGACTGTTTGGCAGCGCAACCAACCAGCAGGGCACTTAATAGGAAATATAAAAGGTGGTTTTTCATGATGGATGGGTTTTGATGCATCAATTAAGGTTGCAATTCAGGGTTTAAAATCATGCCTTTAGAGGCGCTGTCGTCTGATAAGCTCAGTTCGGCTAACTTACGGCCGGCCTGGGTAATGGGCATACAAACCGCACTTGCACCTGCTTTTTGCAGAGCTTGCTGCTCCTCGTCCCGGAAAGTAAGAGCATAAATATCGCCTTTAAAATTATTAGACCGCATAAGTCGAGTGGCATTGACTTTTGCTTCGGGCGTGCCAATAGCCATTATCACCGCCTTAATATTGCTCATATCCAGGGTGTTCCAGAGCTCAATATCCTGCATGTCTCCATAAAGCACGCGTCGGCCGTCCGCTAAATTACCTTCAATACGGGCAGGGTCAATGTCCATGCCCACTACATTTTTGTCCTCTTTTTTAAATCGGTCGTACGCTGCTCTTCCTGCATTGCCCATGCCCATAATGAGATATTCGGCCGAGCCCAACGAAATAATTTGCTGGTCGGGGTGACGCACGTCGCGTTCGTACCGCGTTAGCACAGGTTTAAATTTTTCCCAAAGCTTCTCTTCCCAAATTGCCAGCGGTGCGTTGATGGCAAATGAAACGGCTGTTAACAGGGCAAAAGCCACAACAACACCCGTGGGTATAAAACCGGCGGACGCGGCCACCGTACCGGCTATAAGGGTAAATTCGCTGTATGATGCAAGTGAAATGGTGGCAATAAAGGAGGTTCGCGCGCGGAGCTTGAAAAACAGCATCAGCCCGAAGAAAAGGAGGGCCTTGATTGGTAAAATAGCCAATGCCGCCAACGCGAGGTAAAAATCCTGCAAGTTGGGAAGTCCTGCCAGCCCTACCTCTAAGAAAAAGCCAACCAGAAAGGCTTCTTTCAAGCCCCATAACTTCTTTGATAGTTCATCAGCAATAGTATGTCCGGAAAGCAGCATTCCGGCTACAAGGGCTCCTAACTCAGAGGAAAGGCCAAGGGTATCGAAAAGGGCGCCTCCGCCAAGAGCAAGCATCAGACCAAATAGTAATTTTAGCTCTTCTTCTTCACTCCACTGTACCAGCTTGATGATGGCCGGCCGGATGAGCGGCAAACCCAGCAGTGCCAAGCCCCATGGTGAGGGCGCGGTTCCACTGGTGAGGCCCAGAAGTACAATGGCTACAACGTCCTGCAAAATGAGAATGCCTATGGCTACACGGCCATGAAACGCACCGAGCTCACCGCGCCGCTCCAGGTTTTTAGCTGTAAGCACGGTGCTCGAAAACCCCAGTACAATGGCAATAATTACCGAAGCCAGCAACCCGTAACCAAACGCGAGGGCAATGGGCGTAAATATTACGGTACTGACAAGCAGATGTATGCCGCCTGTACCCAGCACTTCGGTACGTATAATATTCTTTAATCGAAGATGTAACCCCACTGTAAAAAGCAGAAAAAGCACGCCCAGATGCGCTACCTCGTGCAGCGCCGCACCGGCCTCGTAGCCGTATGCCGAAAGTGCGGCCCCGGCCGCCAGGTAACCGACCAACGGCGGCAGCTTGATACGCGAAAACGCCATCCCAAAAATAAAAGCAACACCAATCCAGAGGATATCCATTTGTAATAGTATTTCGGATGAGATATTGAAAAGGCAATCTAACAGATTACCATAATAAAAGTAATTGGTGAAGTATCAATCAAAAAATTAAAAATAGTTGCTTAAAAAGTTGTGTTTTGGTAAGATATTGCCTGCGTGCAAGATAAGCCATGATTGCTCGGATACAGACAAAGAGCGGGAGATAAATCTGATTATTAAAGGAGAGATACCCATCTCACCATCAAAAATGCATTTATTCTGTTTTTACTGGTTCGGGCTTCATGATTTTTTATACTACCTAACTAAAAACTTTTATTATGAATTATGAAAACAGACTGGTAACGAATCTATCATTCGCAGATAATTATAGTGTGGTGAATTTGTCGGGTTTATCGGCTAAAATTCTCGGCTTCTTTTTGGTAACAACCATCATTCTGATGGGCTCGGTAATTCCTGTTATGGCCCAGGAAGCTTCTGTAGCAAAAAAACTTGTGCAGCTCTTGCCGGATTCAGTATCTGGACTTGAACAAGTAGAATCCTATGGCTATATGGATAATGACCACCCCAAAGCAGAGGCTATGTATGGCGACATGCAGCGCGGAATGGAAGTAGAAGTGGGCGGTGGAGATGAAAAAGAGATCGCTGAGTTGGTAAAGCCACTTAAAGATGCCCAGGGGCAAGAGGGAGTTTTTAAAAAGATGCATAAAGGATATCCTGTCTATGGCGGTACTCGTGATGGAATCACCTTTATTGTATTACCTTTGAAAAATGGTGTTATATCAATTGAGGGAAGCCTTTCGCCTGACGAGATGCTGGGATTCATTGATGGTCTTTCGATCGAAAAAATAGAAGCTTTGGTCACACCAAAAGAAGTTGAATGATAAATGTAAATTTCCTGCATTTTGAGAGGGAGTGGTGCACTTAATTAAATACCGTTATCCATCTCTGCTATTGAAAAAAGGGTTCTCTTGATGGATCTTACTGCTCTCGTTTCCATGAGCGATACACTACTATCGAGATGGTGAGTAACGTAATAGGTACCACAAACAGGGCCATTATGTTGCTAAAAAGTGGCAGAAAACGGTGCTGTGTTGAGTCGAGAAACAGGAACAGCAGATAGGCTACATAGTAGATCAGAAATACGGCTCCATTCCACCGAGTGATGATGTGGCCGGCAAAAAATATAGGCAGGCATGCAATGCTCACGCCAATCATAAAAGGAAAGTCGAGGGCTACTGCTGCATTGGACACCACCAAGCCGTTGCTGGAAAAAACAGCACAGATTCCCAGCACAAGCAGCATATTAAACACATTGCTGCCCAGCACGTTTCCTACAGAAAGATCAGCTTCGTTACGCCAGGCGGCCACCATAGAGGTGGCCACTTCGGGCAGGGATGTACCAATAGCAATGATGGTAAGTCCAATCACGAGTTCGCTCAACCCCCAGAGCCGAGCAACTGTGATAGAGCTCTCAACCAGCCAGTGTGAGCCTAAAACCAACAACCCCAGCCCTATAACCAACAGTACGCTTTGTTTAGGGGTTGATATCGATTGCGAGCCGTCAATAATGGGGTCCTCGGGATCAACCTTACTTTGGCCCTGTTTAAACTGCCATAGCTGAAAGCCTATGAACCCCGAAAAAGCAGCGAGCAGGATAACGCCATCGAATATCTGCAAGCGGCCATCGAGGCAGAGCAGGTAGGTTAGAACCGAAGCGCCGATCATAATGGGAACGTCTATGCGAATAATGCGCCGCTGAATAACGATAGGGGTAATGAGGGCACTAACGCCAAGAATTAGTAAAATGTTGGTGATGTTACTGCCCACTACGTTGCCAATGGCAATCCCGGCGCGGCCATCCAGCACGGCATTTAAACTTACCGCAACCTCTGGTGCGCTGGTGGCAAAAGCCACAACCGTTACGCCAATGATGATTGCCGGTATGCCAAAACGAAATGCCAGTTTAGATGATGATTGCACCAGTAAATGAGCACCGCCCAGCAAGCACGCGAGCCCCAGAAGAAAATAAAGCGCTGTTAACATAAATTATTTTTAAGATTGGTTGGTCAGCGATTTGATGTCTTCAGGGTCGCCAATCACGGAAAGTTCGTCCCCTTCTTCTATTTTTGTACTTCCGTGCGGAATAATCAAATTCCCGTCCCGGTAAATTATGGCAATCAAGCAGTTGCCCGGTAAACGTATGTCACCAATTTTAGCTCCAATGTTATTGGCAAAATAAGAGCTTTCAGCAACGGTCAAGCGGGCAAAATGTTCATCACTGATCAGAATTTCGTGCAGTTCCTTATCGGATTTAGCATTAAGCCACCGCGGCAGGAAGTGCTCATTTTGTACGATTTCTGCCAGGTGACCAACCAATCGCATGTCAAGGCCGGGGTTGTCTTTTGGAGTGATGAGAATAATAAGTGCATTGTATTTGGTGTTGATACCCGGTAGTTCAAGGTTGTTTTCTTCCGGAACCTTGAACGCCACCATCTCGGCGGTCTCAATGTCTTCATAATTCATATAAATGGCGATAACGCCATTCCCGAGATTTGAGAATCGATTGGAGTAATTTTCGAGCAATCCTTCTTTGATGGTTTCTTTATCAATCTTGAGACGATCGGCAAAAACGTCCGCGGCTTTATTGATCATTGAATTAATATCCTGGCTGGCCGCACTTTCATCAATAATCACGCTTCGTGCAACCACCTCTTCGTAGCTGAGGCGCTTTTCGATATTTTTTTCATTAACAATGCTCAAAAGCTCATATTCTAATCCCTCGTAGCGCCGCCGGCCCAGGCGTTCATGGATGTGAAATATGGCACCTTGTCGCTGAATTTTGCCGCCCGCGTAATAGAAATACCAAACAACGCATAACACGGCAACTATACCGGTTAAGGCAACGGCCAAAATACCCATTTCTGCAATCAACCAAACCGAAATAAGCATGCCGGCAATTTGTACCCAGGGATAGAGGGGAGAGCGGAAGCCGGGTACATAGGCATCAATTTGGCTTTCCCGCATTACGATTACCGCAAAGCAAAGCATCCCAAAAAGCAGCAGTTGAAACGCACTGGCCAGCTTTGCAACGGCTTCTACATCAAAAACAAGAAGAATAACAATCATGATGCCGACAGTTACCATAACTGAAAAAACAGGCGTACCTGTGCGACCAATTTGGCTGAACCAAGGACTTACCAATTTATCACGCGACATTGCAAATGGATAACGTGAGGCCGCCATAATTCCGGCGTTGCCGGTGGAAGCAAATGCCGCCACGGCCGCTACAACAATAGCAATTACGCCGGTGGAACCGGGTAACCATGAAAATAGCTTGGCTCCAGCATCGGCTACGGGGGTGAGGCTGGCATAAAACTCGGACGGCTCCAGTACTTTAAGCATGATGTAAACGCCAAGCACGTAAATGAGCATGGCGGTAGCAAGTGAAAGAATCATGGCCAGCGGTATGTTGCGATCGGGATTTTCAACTTCTTCGGCAACACTGGTGACTTTTGTTAAACCCGCATATGAAACAAAGACCAAGCCAATGGTTGAAACGAAACCATGTAAATCACCCCGAAAGAATTTTTTGTAGTCTTCGGGCGTAGCGGAAAGGCCGGTACCGGCAATTTCGGCCAATCCCTGAATTAAAAACACGGCCATAATGCCGACGAGCGTGGTTACCAAAATGCGCTGTAAGAAGGTTGTTTCTTTGGCACCAAAAATATTAAGTATTCCAAAAACAACGGTAAGGATCAGTGCGAGAAGCGTAAACGAAACGTCGATGTAAAGCGATAAGTAGGCTCCCATACCAATCAGTGCAAAAGCGCTTTTAAACATCAGGGCAAACCAGGAACCAAGACCGCCTACCGTGCCAACCATGGGGCCCATACTGCGATCAAGAAAATAGTAAGCGCCCCCGGATCGCGGCATAGCGGTGGAAAGTTCAGCCACACTGAGCATTGCCGGTAAAATAAGGAGTCCTGATGCAAAATATGCCAGGTATACCGAGGCTCCCGTTTGTGCTGCTGCTATACCGGGAAGCAGGAAAAATCCGGAACTGAACATTGCCCCGGTACTAATGGCAAACACATCATAAAGGCGAAGGTTTTTCTCTAACTTCTTTTTAGACATGCGATTAAGATTAATGCTTTATGAATGTTGATGAACTTGTTTGGAAGACCCGCCGTTTCACGTAAAGGTATTAATTCAGAATGCTAAAGATTACTTATTCTATTGGTTAATGTTAATGCAAAGAACCAACAATGTATGCAACTTTAAAGTCTTGAATTACACCCTCAATAGGGCAGTTTAACACGCGTGAATGCGCAGGGAAATTTCAGTTAAGTTGGAATAAATGTTCAGGGGAATCCCATATATCGTATAGAAAAGCGGTCAGTGTAGAAGAATTTGTCCGCATTATCGTAACCGACGGAGGATAAATGACGAGATGGTGCAAGGGTTGACTTGACATAGCCAGAGGCTGTTAATTTTTCAATTGCAGTTTAGCTAAATCGGGGCACAACGTTACATGAATCCAGCGCAATAAGCGGTGGCGTCCACAGTAAAAAAGACGCCCCTTTTTGTAGGCCCTAAATAACTGAATTCCGGTAAAATTGCCAAATTAAATGAACGTTAACTACTGATTGGTAAACGCATGGAAATACTCCGCGTATAACTTTGGGCTTAGTTTCTTTTTGGGGTACCAACTCATTGAAAAGTTAAAAAATACTAGGTGCATTTGTAAGCTACTGCTGCTCAATGTTGAATATCATTCTTTGGGCGGCATCAATTTCATCTTTGTTAACAGTATGGCCCATACCCTTGTAGATTTTTTTGGTTACATCGGCGCCAAGCTGCTGAAAAACCTGTTCGGTTTCGTCTACGCGTTCTTTTGGAATGTGCGGATCGCGGTCGCTGCAGCCTAGAAAAACCGGCGTATTTTCAATTGAGCCCTCATAGTGTTCCGGGTTGATTTCATCGCCAATTAACCCGCCGCTGAATGCCACCACGCCGCCGTAGCGCTGGGGGTGACGCGCAGCAAATTCACTGGCCAGGCACGCTCCTTGCGAAAAGCCAAGCAGTACGATTTTTTTGGTGGCAATGCCTGCTTCATTCAGCAATCGAATTTGATCATGAATGGCTTGCAGCCCGCTGTTGATGCCCGGTTGATTTTGTTCTTTCGGGGCCAAAAACGATTGCGGATACCACGTATGCCCGCTAGCCTGAAGGGCGCGATAATGAATTACTGTCCCGCTGAATTCATCGGCGAAAAGTAGCATGCTTTGGGCGCTGGCCCCGCGGCCGTGAACCAATATCATGGCAAGGTTGGCCTCTTCTGGTTTTGGCCCGTGCGTTGCCGTGGGTTGATTTTGGTGCGGGCCCTTAAAAGGATTCTCGGGGTTGATGCGAAAGAGGGACATAAACTGAACTTTTGGTAGTTTCGATTAACGATTTGCTCAACAATCTCACCTTGGCTAGCATTTCTAGTGCTTGTAAAAATGTAAAAATTTGGATGAAATTTTACAGATGCCAGCTAAAAAAACTGCATTGCCTACCAATATTTGTCTCGTAATCACAACTCCATCAAGCAAGTTTATCGGATACGAGCTTGTATTTTGGATCTTCCCAGTAGTTTACATCAACAATAGCGGAGGCATTATCTAGCATGGCGCGGCAGTCTTTGCTCAAATGTTTTAGGTGTACTTTTTTGCCAAGCTTGGCATAGCGTTTCGTTACTTTGTTCAAAGCCTCAATGGCAGAGTGATCAACCACGCGCGATTCTTCGAAATTAATAATGATTTCATCCGGATCGTCTGCCACTTTAAACTTTTCCTGAAAGAGGCCGACAGAACCAAAAAACAGGGGTCCGTAAATTTCGTAATGCTTTCGTCCGTCTTCGTCGATGCGCTTGCGAGCCCGAATGCGAAGCGCATTTTCCCAGGCAAACTTTAAAGCAGAAATTACCACGCCAATGAGCACCGCTACGGCAAGATTATGGAAAACCACCGTAACCAGTGCTACGGTAATCATCACTATAAAATCAGAAAGCGGTACATTTCTGAACATTTGGAGGCTGGCCCATTCAAAGGTACCAATGGCAACCATAAACATAAGGCCCACCAAGGCAGCCATGGGCACTTGTTCAATCAAAAAGGCGCCCATCACCACAAACAGCAATAAGCTAACAGCGGCAACGATGCCCGATATGCGGTTGCGCCCGCCTGAGCTGACGTTGATAATGCTTTGGCCAATCATAGCGCAGCCGCCCATGCCGCCAAATAAACCACAAACAAAATTGGCAATGCCCTGGGCCACGCTTTCTTTGTTGCCGCGGCCCCTGGTTTCCGTCATTTCATCAACAACGGTAAGTGTAAGCAGGCTTTCGATAAGACCTACCAGTGCCATTATGAGTGCATAGGGAAAAATGATGGCCAAGGTTTCAAAATTTAACGGCACCATCGGCAGGTGGAAAGAGGGTAGTCCACCAGAAATAGAGGCAATATCGCCAACCGTTTTAGTAGGTACTTGAAGGAATATAATGATGCCGGAGACCACAAGAATAGCGGCCAGCGAAGCAGGAACGGCCTTTGTTAGTTTCGGTAAAAAGTGGATGATAGCCATCGTTAACAGCACAAAACCAAGCATGACAGCCATCGGTGTGCCACTGAGCCATACAAGCTCACCGCCAGCGCCAATGGTTTTGAACTGGTCGAGTTGTGCCATAAAAATGACAATGGCCAGCCCGTTTACGAAGCCGTACATCACTGAGTGGGGCACAAGGCGAATGAACTTGCCTAATTTTAACGCACCAACAGCCATTTGAATAATACCCATAAGTATAACGGCTGCGAAAAGGTATTCTACACCGTGGCGGGCCACCAGGCTTATAATTACTACGGCGATGGCACCGGTGGCGCCGGAGATCATACCGGGACGCCCGCCCAAAACGGCTGTAATTAAGCCAATAAAGAATGCAGAATAGAGACCGATTAAGGGACTTACGCCTGCAATAAGTGAAAAGGCAACCGCTTCTGGGACAAGGGCCAGCGAAACTGTGAGGCCGGATAGGATTTCGTTCTTAAGATT
>NNSL01000501.1 GCA_003123965.1 Balneolaceae bacterium SMO_bin1 | reverse complement strand
CCGTCGCCGGTAATGGTAATTACATGGTTATCGCCTTTATCAAGGTCGCGGGCAACAGCCATGCCCAGACCTGCAGAGATAGAAGTGCTGGAGTGGCCCACGCCAAAGGTGTCATATTCACTCTCGTCGCGTTTGGGAAACCCAGAGAGCCCGCCGTACTTGCGATTGGTATGGAACTTGGGTCGCCGTCCAGTCAAAATTTTATGACCGTATGCTTGGTGACCTACATCCCAAACCAGACGATCTTTCGGCGTATTAAATACATAGTGGAGTGCTACAGTTAATTCTACCACACCGAGGCTGGCACCGAAATGCCCGCCGTGTATCGATACAGTTTCGATGATGTAGTCCCGCAGTTCATCACAGAATTCAACAAGCTGTTCGGGATCAAGTTTTCTAAGATCTTCCGGGGTGTGGACCGGTTCAAGTAGCGGTCCTGCTTTAGGTTCGTCCAGCTCCATAAAAATATGATTTATTATTGCGTGTGTGCTTCGTTTACGTTTTCAATACGTAACTCAGCTTCTTCGAGCGTTTCAGTGCATTCTTTCGAAAGCTTAATTCCTTCTTCGTACAGCTCAATTGACTCTTCTAATGATAGAGAATCATCGTCAAGTTTTTCGACAATTGTTTCTAACCTTGCTAAAGCTTTTTCAAAGCTCAGCCGTTCCTTATCCGCCATAGATGCGTGCTATTAATTTTTTTATATGCTCAAACCCTTAATATACAAAAAAATAACGGCCTTTTGACTGAGGCTGCTCAGCAAAATATGAAATTACTTAGGTGAAAATAGGATCAACGCCAGCGGTGACGAGAAATATTATAACCGTTAGAACTGAAATGCAACGCCCCACTTTGGCTGGTATAGTACAGCTGTGGGGAGGCAGTCATCAAGCGATCAACGGCCTCTGTGTGGGGATGCTGATACCGGTTACGCAGACCTAATGAAACTGCAGCAATATCCGGCGTTACAGTTGACAAAAATGGAATAGACGAACTGGTCCGGCTTCCATGGTGCCCAACTTTAAGAAAGTCGGCGTCCAATAGCTCAGCAAAATTATGCAGCAGCAACCGTTCCTGATCAGCTCCTGCATCACCGGTAAATAGAAATTCAGTTTCTCCGTATATCAGCTCCATTACCAGTGATTGTTCATTGGGATCAGTATGATGATTTTTGGCCGACGGCCCATACACGAAAAGCCGCACGGCCGGGTCAATTTGGATTTGCATACCTGCCCGAAGAGGTTTTACTGAAACATTTTTCTGGTTGGCCAGGGCCAGGTAGTTTTTGTACAGCTGGGATTCATACTTGAAACCGGAGTTGTAAACTGTATCAATGGGCATGTTATTTAGCAATTCTATGATTCCGCCAATGTGGTCGGCATGCGGATGCGAAAGAAATACGCCGTCAAGCTTTTGGACGCCCCGCGCCTTAAGGTGGGGAATGATAACATATCTAGCACTATTGTAGGTGGGCATCCAGCGACCGGCATCAACCAGGAAGTTTTTGCCTGCGGGCGTTTGGATAAAGGCAGCATCGCCTTGGCCGACATCAAGCATGGTTATTTGCAGCTTTGCCGGTTGGAATGATGTGTAAAGCGAGTGCACTTGCTGGGTACTGAGAACAATCAGAAAAAGAATAAGCATTTTCCAGCGAAGCCGTGGTAGTGTGACAGAAGCGACTAGAAATAGGACGGCACCCCAAATCATAAATATAAACAGGCCCGTGCTTGGCGTCTGAATCCAGCTCCAGTTCCATGAAACGGCTTCGTTTACAAACCACTGTAAAAATTCCAGAAATTTGTCGTTTGGGTAATTCAGAAGCATACCCGCCTCCGGAAAAACAGCCGATACTGCTAACAATAACAGGCCTAACGGTACCACTACAGAAAGCCACGGCACAATAACCGCATTAGCGAGCGGACCAACGAGCGAGAATTCTCCAAAATAAAAGCTGAGCAGTGGATACAACCCAATTTGCACGATGAATGACACGATAACTACCATGATAGGAATACCGTACCATCGCCGCTGTATATGTGCGGGAATAAAGCGCTGCACCACCGGTAAAATCAATAGAATGATGTACACCGCCCCAAACGATAATTGAAAGCCGATATCGAACAGATCGTTGGGGTTGAACAGAAGAATGATGATAGCGGCAACCGCGGTAATATTTTTTGAGTCGCGTGATTTGTGAAAAAGGCGCCCGTAGGCCAGCAGCCCGCCGGTGAGTGAGGCCCGCACCACCGATGCCGAAAAATTGGTGAGTCCGGCATAGAAAATAAGTCCGAATACCAACGCGGAAAGACCCAGATATTTGCCCCAGCGAAAGGCCCAGCAAAACGGAATGAGCAACCAAAATGGTGCTATAATAAATCCAACGTGTAACCCCGAAACGGCCATAATGTGAGAGAGGCCCGCCCGCGAAAACGCAATTTTATCCTCACGCTGCATCTCGTTTTTATGGCCCATTAGCAAGGCTTTTGCGATAGAAACGGTTTTGGACGAAAAATTATGCTCGATAAGGCGCAGCGTGTGGCGGCGGAAGGTATTCCAACTAAGGGTATTCTGCGCTTTTTTAATCGATACTATTTTGTCAATACCAACTTGAGAATAAATGCCTAGTGTAGATAAATATTGCTTGTAGTCGAATTCATGGGGGTTCGATTTACTTTCCAGTGGGTATACTGTGGCTTTGAAATGAACAATGGCGCCCAGCTGTATGGCAGCTGGAAGTCGTTTTTCGGCAGGATCGTACACGGCCCGAACCACGTACGACTCACCCCAGTGCAGGGAGTCTTCGAATATTGTTGAATCGGTGGTGATATCGAGTTGGTACTTGCCGGTGGAGGTCTGCTTGATGTTATTTACTTCGCCGTTTATTTCAACCTGCTCCCACGTATAGGCCGACAGCAGCTGCGCCGAGGCCGGCGTTTTCTGGTGATCGAACAAGGAGTGCCATAAAGCTCCAAAACAAATCACCCCGGCCAGGTAAGCCGCGATGGAAAGGGAGGTGTAGCCAGTTACCAAGCTAGACCTGAATTGATACTCAGCCCATAACCAAATAAATGCCAGTAATACAAAAGCAAGCCCCCATGCATAAGCGCTCGCAGAAATATAGTTTGAACAAATAATTCCCGTGATAAATAACAGAGCTATTCTGACCGCCGGATATTTGGCAAAAGGAAAATGGTATGTATTAAAATCACCCACAATAGTAAGACACGGAAGCGACCGATTCCTTACGTATTAAAAGATGTTTCAGGCAGGCGGCTATTTTTGAAATATGAAAAGGGCTGATTATAATGGCGTAAACCTAATATCAACTCAATTTACTTACGCATATGAAACGATTACAAGCGCTTATTGCGGTACTCTGCATAATGGTGTTAGCGGCCGGTTGTGCAGAAAATGAAAATGCCAACGGGCAAAATGGGGAAGTTAACACTGAACAGAAAGAGTGGGCTATTGCCATACATGGAGGCGCGGGTGCTATTTCGCAGGATGTGCCTGACTCAGTAAAGCAGGGCTATATGAATGATATGGAACAGGCGCTTAATATCGGTGAAGAAGCGTTGAAAAATGGGGAAAGTGCCGTTGCCGTTGTGGAACAAGTGATTAATTATCTTGAGAATAACCCCCGCTTTAATGCCGGTAAAGGATCGGTTTTTACCAGTGAAGGTACCCATGAGCTGGATGCGGCCATCATGATTGGCAATACGCGCGAAGCGGGTACAATTACAGGTGTTACTACGGTAAAAATCCCATCACATTAGCCCGCATGGTGATGGAAAACTCTGAGCATGTAATGTTTGCCGGTGACGGCGCAGAAGAATATGCTGACCAAATGGATGTGGAGCGCGTTGAAAATGATTACTTCCATACGCAGGATCGCTACGAAGCCTGGCAACGCGCGCAAGAACGTGATGCCATGTCAGAAGAGCAGCAGTCATCTTTGCTGGAATCAGGCAATGTTGATGCCTGGAATTCGAAGTATGGTACGGTAGGCTGCGTAGTGCTCGATCAAGATGGAAATCTGGTTGCGGGTACTTCAACAGGCGGCATGACCAACAAAAATACGGCCGCGTGGGCGATGTGCCCATTATTGGTTCAGGGACATACGCCAGCGACGTGGTGGCAGTATCGATGACCGGATGGGGCGAAAAAATTATGCGCGCTGTTTCGGGCCATACGGTAAGTGCATACATGAAATTCGCGGACGCCAGCTTGCAGGAAGCTGGTAACTATTTGCTGACTGATGTGCTTCAGCCCGGTGAAGCCGGTATGATAGCTGTTGACCAGTACGGAAATACCTACACGGATATGAATACGCAGGGCATGTATCAGGCCAGTGCAAATTCTGCTGGTGAGCGAAACGTTTCCATCTGGGAATAAGCCGCTAAATCATGAAAGCAATTCTAAAAGGCATGGGGTTGTTTTAACCTCATGCCTTTTTTTATTCCAGGCCCAGCCGGAATTGTTCACGGAGCTCTTGCACGTAAATGCCAATGTCGTTACGGAGTTCAAAAAGGCTGCCGTGCAAGTGAAAATACTTGGTTTTGTTTAGAATGGCCGTTTCTTTCAAGTGATCTTGCAGTAGAATCAGCCCTTCGTTGGCGGCATAAAGCGCTTTTTTGGTACAAGCTATATTTGCGCCAAGGTAATCGCGTTCAAATCCGAACGAATAACCGCCGGCCAGTTTTGCGCAGATGGTAAGCGTGCTGCTCACAAAATCGCTGAAGTATGGCGTATGGAATTTGGGGTGAATGCCTTCGGCCCATTTTAAAATGTGCACCGAGTAATCATGAGCGCGGATGTAAACATCCAAGTTTTCAATAGATCCGTTATCGGTGCGGGAGAAATCCTCGCTGAGTTCCTTCCACTTCTTCTCCTTCATCGAAAATATCGTCATCATCAAGTGAGAGTTCCTCGTCGATATCTTCCCAGAGCATATCTTCAAAATCGTCTTCATCCCAGTCATCCTCATCGGGGAAGTACGAGTCCTCAATTTGCAGCTCTTCTTCAATCCAGGCGTCTACAGCGTCATTAACGTCCGGATTTTCGCGGAGAATGGTAATCCAGCGAGGGCGGTTTCATCTTTGTCGGAGGCAATGAATTTGCGCAGCTGCTTACTTTTTTGCTCAATCTCGTCCAAGTAGGCTTCCCATTGGTGCTCATCCCAAATCTCGTCGTCGTACTTTCCGTCAGCCATAAGCCTCCTCTACTGGTTAGGGTTATTAAATAAAGATACTACTAACCAATGAAATTTTTATATAAGATGCGCAAATTTTTACAATCGCTCCAGTACGCCAATCATCACTTTGGTCATTTGGGGCTGCGCCATGTCGGCGGCCTCAAGCACGTGCTCAATGTCAACGGGCTCAAGCGCATCGGGAAAACACTCGTCGGTGATGACGGAAATGCCCATTACGTCCATACCCATGTGCACGGCGGTGATTACTTCGGGTACGGTGCTCATGCCTACTACATCGGCGCCGATTAAGCGCAGGAAACGATATTCGGCTTTGGTTTCGAGCATGGGTCCGGTAAGCGCCAGGTACACGCCTTCGTGCATTTTAATGCCTTTATCGAGGGCTACGGTTTCGGCCAGCTCAAGCAGGCTTTCGGTGTACGGTTGACTCATGTCGGGGAAGCGGGGACCCAGCTCATCATCATTAGGGCCGATGAGCGGATTATCGCCCAGCATGTTAATATGGTCGTTGATAAGCATGATGTCGCCCCGGGAAAAATTGGGATTCAACCCACCGCAGGCGTTACTTACAAAAAGCGTGGAGGCGCTGAGTGCTTTGAGCACGCGAATGGGGAACGCAATTTTCTGCATACTGTAGCCCTCGTAGTAATGAAAGCGGCCCTGCATTGCCACTACGTTTTTACCGCCCAGCGTGCCGAAAAGTAGCTGCCCGGCATGGCTTTCTACGGTTGATACGGGGAAATGCGGAATATCGGCGTATGAGATGGCATCGGTGACGTCAATTTCATCGGCCAGCTGACCAAGGCCCGTTCCCAGAATGATGAGATAGTCGGGGCGCATGTCGGTGTGTTCTTTCAGGTAGTCAAGAGCGGCATCACGGCGCTCACGAAAAGCTTCAACAGAATCTAAGGCCATAGGAAATTGGAAATTAAAAATGTGGAATTAGGAATTTAAAAATGTCACCAGAGATTAGAATAAATCACTTGCAGGCGACTTCGTTCATTTTTTCTGACCAAAAATAATAAACCAGCTGTTAAAAAAAAGGAAGAGAAATGATATTTAAGCCAAACTTGAATTCAAAGGGATGCTTGGTTGATCACTCCAAATCATCCACTAAATCGTCGATGTTTTCGGTGCCGGGCGGTGATATGCGGGCCGACTCTTCGGCGGGCGGCGTTTGGGCGGCTCTTTTTTTATTAGGTTTGCCTGAGGATTTTGAAGCCTCTTCATCGATATTTAGCTCGTTCGTCTCGTTTGGGCGGTCGTAAAGTTGGGCGCCATCTTTTTCAAACTGTTCAATGGATTCTTTGGCCACCTGGAGGTACGAGCGGATGCCGCCTACAATTTCTTTGCGGCGGTCTAACAGCCGGCGGATGCTCTGCCGCACCTGCTGGCGCTCCTGCTTTGCATCGCGCACAATGGATTCGGCCTGCATTTCGGCTTTTTCAATTTTGTTTTGGGCTTCTTTGCGGGCGCCTTCAAGCTTGGTTTCGGCCGAATCTTTTGCCGCCTGTATAGTTTCGTGAAGGGCTTCTTCCACGCGCTCGTAGTGCTTCAGTTTTTCCTTTAGGTCGTCGATCTTTTGCTCCAGTTCGCGGTTTTTACTCACCATGTGCTCCCACTCATTCGACATCAGGTTCAAAAAAGCCTGAACCTCGTCCTTATCATAACCGCGGAGCGATTTTTCAAATTTCTGCTGCTTAATTTCCAGTGCGGTAAGTTTCATAATATATTGATTAGCCCTAAAGAGTTGATGTAACTAAAACAATTATTCCTTCAGCATGTTCCTTAGATTGCCACTGTCGGATTCTTTTTGCTGCTTTTCCTTGTCCGATTCAGCGTTTTCTATTTCAATACTCTTTGATGATTTTTTGTTTTGCTGCAGGGGTTTCTTGGTACTATTACTTTCCAGGCTTTTGGGTTCCTCGTCGGTAACAATAGCTTCCAGGTTTTGCAGGCGCCGCTCCGATTCTTTTTTTATGCTTGATGAACGCTTTGGCCAGACGGTCAAAGGCTTCTTCATCAAACGAGCTGTTTTTGCTTTCAATCCACTTTTTTGCCACGCTTAAAAGCATAGGTATCACAATGGCTGAAAGAATGGTTCCAAAAACAATAGCTACAATTAATACGTCCTCATTCATCAGTTATTCTTCTTTTGGTTGAGCATGTTTTTCAGGTTACCGCTGTTAGAATTTTGTTCACGGTCGGGATGTTCGGAAGCATTTTCTTGCTGGGTTTCTTCGTTATCATCAATTTCAATGCGTCCATGTGACTTTGAGGGGCCCAGTTCACGCCGAGATGATGTACCTACAGATTTTGGCTCATCGTCGGTAATAATTGCTTCAACGTTTTGCAGCCTCCGCTCCGTCTCTTTTTTGTACTGAATAAAGGCTTTAGCAATACGGTCTATTTTTTCTTCATCATAAGAGGGATTCTTGCGGTTGATCCAGGCTTTGATCACGTCAAAAATTTTCCAGAAAATTACGCCGGTTAACAGCGTACCGCAAATGATGCCAAAAATCGGTATGAGAAATTGAAATTCCATCAGTTGGTCCTGTTTTTATTGCTGGATTTACCGGAATTTTCATCAAAGTCGTTAATCGAAAAAGAGTGTAGAGATCCGTTATTGTTGCTTAGCGACTGTTGGGCCTTTTGCTTTACAAATGCCGCTTCAATTCTTTCGAGCCGCTTGTCGGTATCTTTTCGGTACTCAATAAACGCCTTGGCTAGTCGGTCAAATTTATCCTCATCAAAGCCAGCCTTGTTTTTTTTGATGGAAGTGCGAACAATATCAAAGAACTTCCACATAAGGATGCCACCGAATATGGTTCCAAACGTAATTATAATTAAACCAATAACTTCTTCCATGGTTACCCTCGCTGTTTGTTGGCTAAATCAGAAACTTTCTGCTGATTTTCGTGGCGGATATCACTTTCCTCAATTTCAATTTCACTCATGCCGGCACCAGCCCCCGTTTCTTGTTTAAATTCCTCCGGTTCACCTGCTGCTATAGCCTCCAGGTTCTCAATGCGCCCTTTTAATGAATTAACCAGTTTGCGCAGATCTTCCACTTCTTCTTCATTGCGCTGGCCCATCTTCATCATTTTCATCTTGTTTTTCTGGTAGTCAATAATATATCCCCCAATTATTGCAACCAGTGGTATTAAAACCCAAATCCAAGCGGCCATAAAAGCTTTATTCTTTAAAGTTATACAAGTAATGTACTAAATATCAGCCAAATTGAAATAGTTGTACGCACTTTTTTAATCATAGTTACGTTCGCCGAAGATGGCGCGCCCTACGCGCACCATGGTTGAACCTTCCTGAATGGCCACTTCCAGGTCGTTGGTCATGCCCATGGAAACGTGCTCAAGCTGCACGCTGCCGCCGTTATTTTCGGCATGCTTGTCGAATAATTCTTTCAGCATTTTGAACTCATCGCGCACAATATCCATGTCATCGGTAAAAGTGGCCATACCCATAAAGCCGCGCACCCGAACGTGATCAAGCGGGCGTGCGTAGTCCAGAATTTTCTCGATTTTTTGTGGTGTGCAACCACTTTTTTGGTCTTCGCCGCTAATGTTTATCTGAATCAGCGTGTTGATGGTGCGATCGATACGTGATGCTCGTTTTTCAATTTCGCGCAGGTACTTCGATTTCTCAATCGAATGAATCCAGTTCACCCGCTCTACCATGTATTTAATTTTATTTGTCTGCAGGTTGCCAACCATATGCCATTGAACGTCGCTATTGTCATAGTCGTCCATCTTGTCTTGAAGTTCTTTGGCCCGGTTTTCACCAAAGTGGATTTGCCCGCAGCCAAATGCTTCTTTTATGTCACTTAGCGGCTTGGTTTTGCTTACCGCTACCAACATAATTTCTTCGGGATTTCGGCCGGCCTTTTTACAAGCTTCGGCAATACGTTGATTCAGGGATTCTAAATTCGAGCAGATATCAGACATGGACGTAAATTTCGGCGCTTCTGCACCAGTTAACAGCTATAATTTAGTATTTCAACAATCTTTAAAATAACCTTTTAACAGACCGATTTAAATCGTATTTTTAACGTTTGAACAACAGGCTATGCTAAGATAAAATTTGAATTCTGAATAAGTCTTTTATTCAATTGCTTCATTTTGTACTGTACGTTGTAGCATGTCGGCAACCAAGAACTTAAAAACGCGAGGCCGATAGCTCCCATGAACATCCAGGTTCAGCATATTTCTACCTTCCTGAATCAGTGGGCACCGCCCGAAACAAAATTAGACTACGATAACGTTGGACTTCTTGTTGGCAGCTCCCGCCAGTCGGTTAGCAAAGTATTGACCTGCTTGGATGTCACTCAAAAAGTTGTAGACGAAGCCGTTGAGCACGGATGCGATCTAATTGTAGCTCATCACCCGCTCATTTTTAAAGGTCTCAAGCGAATAAACCCCGCTACCGAAAAAGGGGTGAAATCATATACAGCCTCATACAAAATAATATTGCGTTGATTGCAGCCCACACCAACCTTGATGCCGCGCTGGACGGTGTTTCTTTTGCGCTGGCCAAAAAACTGGAACTGCATAATCTCACGTTTTTATCCAAAAATTATCCCATCAGCCGCAAGATTGAACTAACTACCGCGCATGCTGAGCCTGATGACGTACTGGAACTGCTGAATTATTACTCCGCCGAAGAGGCTCATGTGCATTCCGTAACCGGCCGTAAAGGCGATCAGAAAACGTATGAAGCCATTATTGACAAGCATAACCTGTCTGGCCTTAAAAAAGAGCTGAAAAAAAATGGATTGCTCGATAACGGCAGTATGCAGGTGATGGAAGTATCGAGCCCGACGGATAACGCGGGAATGGGTGTTGTAGGGTTTTATCGCGACCGCGGGCTGAAACAAGAGGAGTTTTTGCAGCTTGTGGCCGACCGCCTGAATACCGATGCATTACGATTTTCGGGTGAGGCTGATTACGTGAAAAAAGTGGCCGTGTGCGGTGGTGCAGGCGTTTCAACAGCGGGGGCGGCCATCGGTCAGGGCGCCCAGGCATTGGTAACGGCCGACATCAAGTATCATGATTATTTTACTGATGCCGATAACTTTTTGCTTGTTGATGCCGGCCATTACGAAAGCGAAGTGCCCATTGTTAATACGTTGCAGAAGGAATTGAGCGAAGCTTTTGAAGAAATTGATGTAATGGCGACACAAACTGTCACCAACCCGATGAAGATTTTTATACCACACAGTAAATCAAAAAAGCAGGACTAATAAACGAAACAACAGTTATGGAAGATGTACTTCAAAAATTGGCTAATCTTCAATATATCGATAGCCGTATTGATGAGCTAAAACAGCTTCGGGGCGATTTGCCGGAGGATATTCTTGATATTGAGACCAATATCAACCGGTATGAAGCACGTATAAATAAGCTTGAGGAAGAAAAAGAAAATCTCGAACAGGAAAAGAAAGATCTTGACCTTGAGATTAAAGATGCCGAGAAAAAGCTCGACAAGTATGAAGACCAGCAAACCTCCGTGCGTAACAACCGCGAGTATGATGCGTTAACCAAAGAAATTGAAGCGCAGAAACAAGTGATTGAAAATTCAAAATCGCGGAAAGAAGAAATTGCCAAGCGCCAGCAGGAAATTGAGCCAGAAATTGAAGAGGCGCAGGAAAAGCTCGATAAAAATAAGGAGCTGCATGAAGAAAAGCAGGAAGAGCTTGAAGAGGTGAAAGAGAATACCGAGGCCGAAGAAAGTAAGCTGCTTGATAAGCGTGAACAAATGGCTGAAGAGCTCGATGACCGCTACATTCGCAGCTATGAGCGCCTTAGAAAAGGCTTAAGCAACGGGCTGGCTGTGGTGCCCATGGAAAAAGGCGCGGCAATTGGCATGGCACTGCCGCCGCAAACGCAGGTAGAAGTGCGGCGCAAAAATAAAATCATCATCGACGAAAACAGCGGCCGAATCGTTGTTGATCCCTCGTTCTTCGAAAAAGCCAAAGAGCAGCTTTCCTGATTTAAGCATCAGGAACAGCTAATTTTCTGTTGAGGTTTATGAATATCTTAAAGTTGAAGTCCACGGAAGCGTGGGCTCCAGCTTTCAATCAATTGCCTTTCTTATTTTAACGGTTGAACCCTGGATATAAGCCACTCTCAAAACCCACCAAAATTTCGTATTTTTAGTTAAGGATGACCGGGCAATCGCTCGCTGAGGATTCTACCTTAGCGGGAGGAAAGTCCGGACACTGACAAGCACCGTGCTTCCTAACGGGAAGATTCGGGTAACCGGATAGCCAGTGCCACAGAAAACAGACTACCTCCAACGTGTTGGGGGAAAAGGTGAAACGGTGAGGTAAGAGCTCACCGCTCCGGTGGCGACACGCGGAGGCATGGCAAACCTCACGGGGTGAAAGTTCACGCAGGCCGTACGCACCGCTTGTTGCAGCGCGGCCGGGTAGAACGCTTGAGTCCCGAAGCAATTCGGGACCCAGATAAATGATTGCTTTGAACGACAGAATCCGGCTTACAGGTTATCCTTACTTTTTTACATGAAAGGGCTGCCCGAAAGGGTGGCCTTTTCGTATTTATACGTATTGCTCCGCACTGAAAAATAGATTAGCATATCTTTTGTGAGGTTGTAAAACAGCAATCTCTTCTAAAAATATAAAGGTGTAGGGATATATGAGGTATGCAGTAATAATGATCTGTTTTGTGTGGTTCGGTCTCTCAGGTTGTGTGAGAGAAAGGCAAGAAAGTAAGGCGGCAACGCCCAATGAGCACAATAGTGCGCCTTATGTTGAGGCGGCCAATCCTATTGAAGCCGGCCGCTACTTGGCCATTGTAAGCGGTTGCAACGATTGCCACACCCATGAGTATTTGATGCGTGAGGGCCAAATACCCGAAGAGGAGTGGTTTGCAGGATCATCGCTGGGTTGGCGCGGACCTTGGGGAACAACGTACGCCGCAAACTTACGGCTCCGTGTTCAGGAAATGTCGGAGGATGCTTGGGTGCAAACGCTTCATACCCGCAGCGCCATGCCGCCGATGCCGTGGTTTAATGTGAAAAACATCAGTGATAAAGATGCCCGCGCGGTATATCAGTATTTGAAATCACTGGGGCCCATTGGTGACCATGTGCCCAAAGCCGTACCACCCGGACAAGAACCCGAAACGCCCTACCTGAGCTTGATGCCACAGAATGTGCCGGAACAAGAGCAGTAGTAATGCCATAAAAGGTCATATAAAATGCGATATACTATTTGCGCATTATTCAATTAATCTTAATTAATTATCGAGAGACAAATATGGCAGATTCAGAAGAAAAAGACGAGATGCAGAATAACAAAGGCAAGCAGGGCAAAGGCGCAAATATGGAAAATCCGGAAACGGACGAGCACCAAGGCAAGAAGGGTTCGCATGCCCGGAAGTCGAAATATGCGAAGGACTCTAAAAATTAGCGCCTTAGCCTGAAAGATTAGATGTAGAGCTGCACTGCGTATTGGAGTGCAGCTTTTTTTATGGTTACAGGTTCACCTTGTATGATCCTTTTACTTTACGGTCGAGCTCGCGTTTAACATCCCGCTCTTTAATGTCTTCGCGTTTGTCGTGCTTCTTCTTACCCTCGGCAATGCCCAGCAGGAGTTTGGCGTATCCTTTTTTAAAATAGATTTTGAGCGGCACAAGGGTAAATCCTTTTCGTTCTACGGCTTTCTCTAATTCGCGAATTTCGCGGTTGTGCAGCAGCAGCTTTCGTTCGCGGCGTTCGTCATGGTTCGCATGCGAGCCGTGCTTATACGGTTTGATGTACATATCGCGCAGCCATACTTCGCCATCCTGCAGGTAGGCAAATGATTCGGCGATGCTGGCATTTCCGTTTCGCAGCGATTTAACCTCCGTCCCCTTCAGCACAATGCCGGCCTCAAAGGTTTCTTCTACGTGATAATCGTGCCGCGCTTTACGATTTTGAATCGTGGGAGTTGAAGTAGCCATAATGTAAACTGCTGATTAATATTACTATTTAAAAATATTAAAGAATGAGCGGTAAATCAGCATGCTTCAAATTCAAGGATCAATTAAAGCCTATTGGTTTTGCTCATTCCCATAATCAAATCCAAGTTCCCGCAATTGGGCAAGAATATCTTCACCGGGACTCTGCGGCATGGTTGAGTAAATACCCATAATTTGCTCAATCTCGGAGATGGCTTTCTGATTATCCGGGTTAATTTTCAGCACTTCGATGTACTGCTCCAGTGCGCCGGTCATTCGGTCGCGCATGCTGGTATCGTCGCCGCCCCGGTATTCCAGGAAAATGCCGTAATTTAGGTGCACCTTTTCTTGCAATGTACTTAAGTCGGCATCCACTTCCCCGGGTTCTACACCTTCCAGCAGATCGAGAGCTTCCTCATAATTATCTTCGGCAATAAGCTGATCAACCCGCTGAGGTACATTTTCGGGAGTGTCGGATGAGCAGGCTACAAATAGCAGTAAAAGTGAGAATAAAGCGTAACGCATAATGGGTTAACTATTAAGGTTGATGAAAGAGCGAATAGCTCGTAAAGATAACGATAATTAAATTAAATATATGGGGTTGGGGCTGATGCAAAGCACAAAAATAGCCATGCTGGCCCAGCCGAGGTATTTCCTAGTCGGATCAAGTGGTTTTTCGAATAGTGCGGGCGGGTGTTCAACGCCTACCATAAATGCCAGAAAGAACGACCAAACCACCCATATAAGCGATCCGGGTGTTGAAATATTGCCCACAAACAAAAACAGATACCCAACCGAAATAGCCAGTGATGCAATAAGTACGGGGGCAATCCATGCATGGTCAACCTGGTAGGCTTTTCGCAAAAGCAGAAATAAGGTGCCCACCCAGATAAAGAGGCTGAGCATGCCGGTGGGATCCCAGGAGCCGAGCATCAGGTGGATGCTGGGAATAGCCTGAATGCCGGCAAGTGTAACCAACACGCCGAAAAAGGTGCGTGCTACCAACCGGTGTTTTTTATAGCCAATGAGCGAATACAGAATGTGTCCGCCATCGAGCTGGCCTACGGGGAACAGGTTTAAGGCCGTAAAAAACAGCCCGAGCCATCCCGCAAATAGAAACGGGTAGTGATACATTTCCCACATGGGTGGCACGTTCGCAAAGAATTGCGCTAGAAAGCCATAAAGCAGGGTGTTGCCGATAATCATGGTGCCGCCTTGGGGCGCATCGCCGGGCGGGGTGGCTGGAAACACTCCGTTCGCACGAACATATTCTTTTACGGCTTCATGGCCCTCGAAATTGAGTATATAGCTGGGGTCGGGCAGCGTGGCAAAGCCGAATAAAAGCACACCAAGTGAAACCACAAAACCTGCCAGGGGGCCGGCAACGCCTACATCAAACATTTTATGGGAATGATTGATTTTTTGTTTGATACGAATAACGGCTCCGAGTGTACCGATGCCCAGTGGGATTGGGATAAAGTAAGGCAGTGTAACGCGAATCTTGTGATAGTAGGCAGCAAAGTAGTGTCCAAATTCATGAACGCCCAGAAAGCCCAGTAGCAGTCCGGCAAATAGCATGCCGCGCCAAAAATCAGGAATGCTTGGCAGAGCCACGGGAAACAGGGAAGCGTCAAAACCGACGAAACCTGCGCCGGCCAATGCTACACAAATAAATGTGAGCACAAAAAGCCCTGTGTGCTTTGCTATTGTTTTACCATCTGGTCGGTTTGGCTGGTTATATTCAGGCACGGGTTGATCCGTACTCTCAAATATTACTTCACCGCCTTTCCAGGCAGAAGTGGAATCTTTCTCTTTCAAAAAACTGGTTTTTCTTTACGATTCTCGCAGTATGGGCATAGTCATGCACCGGGCGCCTCCGCGGCCACGGCAAAGTTCATGGCCCAAAAAGCTGATTGCCATTTTTTTACCCGAGGGATCAAAATCTTTATTCTTGTATTCCTCAATAAACTCATACTGATTTACAATTTGGTAGCCATGTTCCCTCAAAGCGCGGAACGTGTTGGTATTACGTTCATAACCCACAATAATACCCGGTGCCAGTGCAAAAACGTTCGCCCCGTCCGTCCATTGCTCGCGAAACTGATTGGTACGTATTTCGCCGCCGCACTTTATGAATGTCATATCGCGTTCAAGCAACTCTTCGAGTGCCACTTTCAGCGAAGGCATAGATGTTGACTGAACGCCGCCGCTTTGCATGGTTAATACCGAAATATTGGATTTTCGTTCCATAATGGAGGGCGGAAATACGATACATTCATCGTCGCTGGCAAATGTAAATATGGTATCAAGGTGCATAGACGACCGCTGTTTGGGAATATCTACAGCCACTACATGCTCAAAACCACTGCTTAGCAATCCATCGGCCGCGGTCATAAGGGCGCTGAACGATGTTCGCTCGCTCATGCCAATGAGCACAACCTTGTCGGAGGCGACCAACACATCGCCGCCTTCAATTGATTCTTGGTCACCGGTTCGGATCAGGTTTGGCTTTAGGTCGGCAAATAAAGGGTGGTAGTTTACCAGCATATCCATGAGCAACGCTTCGCGAACACGGGCTTTTTTGGCCGGTTGTGAAAGTAAAATGCTTTCTCCAGCTACAGCAGCCAAATCACGCGTAAACAGCAAGTTGGGCGTGGGCAGTAAGGTGAAATTGCGGATAGCGGGTGTGCTGCCTTCTATCACAAATTGCAGTAAGTCACCGGGCTGCAGGTTCTCAAGATCTGTTTTTATAACCTGCAGGTTGTCCTCGGGCAGGGCGTTAATCATTAAGTCAATAAAGTACTGGCGCGCTTCGCTGTTTTGCAGGCACTCCTGAAACAGGTTGGTGATTTCAAAAATGCGGCTATCGTTGGGCATGGCGGCTTTAAAAATGTCGAGCATGTCGATATGCTCCTGCCGTGCATCCTCTTCAAAAATAATGTCATCGAACAGCAATTCATCTTTTAATTCAGGATTAACCAGCGAAACTTCATTGCCGGGGGTATGCACAATTACGCCTTTCAGGCGTCCGGTTTCCGAGGTGACCGATAACTTCATAAAATGGTTTGTTTTTGATTGTAAGCTTAAGAAAACACCACAAATATACAGCTTCGAGGCGCATTTATTAAATGATTTTTGGTTGAGAAAACTGCGATAAAATTTCGATATTTATGCACTATTTTTGATCGAATGGTGTTATCATCATTCATCTGTAATGCATTTTTCATTTATGTCGCAAAAATCTGAAATACAATCGCTCGTTTCATTGCTCGATGATCCTGACCCGTATGTGCAAGGTGAGGTGAAAAAGCGCCTCTTTGAGCTGGGTGAAAGTGCTGTTCCTCTGCTTGATGAGCAGCGTAATGCCGTTAATGATGAGGATGAGCGCGCACTCATCAATGATATTATTCGTGATATCACCTATGGCAGCGTGGAAGAAGATTTTATTGATGTGCTTGAGAGCGGGCTCGGGAATTTGGCCCAGCTCGAAAAAGCGGTGCTTATCTTATCTCGGTTTGAGAATCCGACGCTGCGAGTCAAAGAGTTTGAGCGCAAGCTCGATAATCTGGCTAATACTATTCGCGATCAGGTGCGGTACCAGCCTGATGAAAGCAAGCAGATGCACATTCTGCTCAATTACGTATTTAATGAACTTGGCTTCTCGGGCGGCACAACCGATTATTATAACCCACGCAACGCCTACATCGACCGTGTAATAGAACGCCGCCGCGGGCTGCCCATATCGCTGGCTTTAGTTGTGCTTTTTCTTGCCCGCCGGCTGGATCTGCCTTTTTACGGCGTTAATATGCCCATCCACTTTTTGTTAAAGTTTAAGGGCGAAAAAGAAGAAATACTTATCGATCCGTTCGACCACGGCAAATCGGTCACCTACAACCAGTGCTATTTCTTTTTAAAACAAAATGGTGTTGAACCAAAATCGGAGCACTTTAGTGAGGTAGGCGAAGCTGGAATTTTGGCTCGTTTACTGGGTAACCTTATGCGCAGCTATCGCCGCATGGATCAGGAACAAAAAGCAGATGATCTGCAGGAGCTTCTTCAGATTCTAGAAATGATGTGCTTGTAAATACTTTTGCTGTCTTCGGTAGCTATTGCCGAAAAGAATGAGCGACAACACAGGCTTCCTGTCAAGAATTTAACCGTATCTCTTTTTGTGTCTCGGTAAAGTCGAACGGGTTGATTTGATGAGCCAGCGAGTAGAAAGATGCGGCCTCATCGGTGTTGCCTTCAAAAGCGTGTATATCACCGGCTAACTTGTAGAGTAAGGGGTTTGAGGGGGCCCGATCGAGCAGGTTAGTGAGCATTGGAATAGCATCATCCATTTTCTTCTCATCAATAAGAATAGCCAACCGATACAATTCTGACTGCAGCGATTCCTGCTGACTGGTGAGCTTGTCGAGGTAATGCTGGCAGCGCGAATACACGTTGCGATCAAAGTAAAAGCGCACAATTTCGTAAATCAGGTTTGCAGGCAGCTGGGAGGGATCCATGCGGTCTTCGAGACGGCGCATAATATCACGCTTTTCCATCACCATGAGCAGGTGCACCAAATGCTGCAGCGTTTCCTGATCGTGCGATGATTTTATGATTTCGGTCTTCATTTCATCGGTAAACAACTCCTGAAATTTTTCCTTAATCGGCTTCTCGGGATACAGCGGATTCACCCATTGGTCCAGTGTAAGCAGCTGATCAAACCGGCTTTTCGACTGCAGTTCTTCTTCGGAGTAAGTTTCGATATCCCATTTATCATTAAAATAGGCAATGTTTTGCCAGTACAGCTCGCTTTCGGTATCAAGGTCGAGTGCAAAGGTTGTAGTTCCATAATGATGTGTAACCTGGGCATTTGGTGCGATGCCTACCTTGTAATCGTTTTGGCGTGCCTTAAAACAGATATCAATATCATCAAAAAAGGCCAGGGTGTATTCTTCATCCATGGTGAGGCCTGTGTCCATGCGAAGCATCATACAGAAACTGTCCAGGTAATCGGTTTCTACAATCTCATTATCATAGGTGTCCGCATTAGAAATCAGCTGGTCTGGGTTGAGGGTGCTGTCGGCCAGGGGGCCTAAAAGCGCGTAATTTGGATACTCATCCATCAGCTGTTCTAGCAAAGGAATGGCGGGCCCATTTAGCTCCACATCGTTATGCAAAATACAGGCATAACGCCCCTTGGCTGCTTTTAATCCTTGGTTGACCGATGCTGCAAAGCCGCGATTCTGTCGATTGGTGATGATCGTACAATTAAAAAAGTTCTTATCGCTCAGCTCTTGCAGGTACTCGTGGGTGTCATCAAGGCTGGCATTATCGATAATAATGACCTCAGTAGAAGCCGGGCTGCAGTGCTCGCTGACCGAAATGAGGCAATGCTCAAGCGCGGCTTTGCCATAAAGGGCCGTTGGAATGATGAGCGAAGTTTTAACTTTCTCGGCATCCAGCCCGGGGTGAACCGATTTTGGCTTGGCATCCGCCTGCATTTCGTGTTTTAACTCCGAGGCCTCTACAAAGCGCCGTTTGCGCTCCAGCAGTTTGATTTTTAAATGCTTTGCTTCCGGGTTGCCGGGATCATCCTGCAATACTTTTTCGACGCACTCCAAAGCGGCACTGAGTTTGCCTTCCATTTTCAGGCGCACAGACTGTTCCAAAAGGTCCTCAGGAGATTCATCGGATGGTTCCGGCTCCGTTTCAGATCCCATCTCAAGCAGCAGGTTGGTTAAAGTTTCGCGGTTCGCTCGAGTAGTATGGGGGCGGCGAAGCAGTGATAAAATAAGTTCCCGCCGATCTGCACGGGATGGCCCGTCATCTTGCTCGAACTCGGAAGGCGTAAAGAACGATTCGCTGGATTCCAGGTGATCCATGCCCAGGCGGAGCAGCCAGTCGATACCGTGGTATTGTTGCAGAAACGGATTGAAAAATTGTTGCTCGGCGGGTATCTGTTCCAGATTCCAGAGCATTTGCCCGTCTGGGACTAGATTGCCTTCTGAAATAAACTCAGTCCACCCCGATAGGGTTTGCGGCAGATTGGCGTTTTGTATGAGGCACGGCGAGCTGCCGTTTTTCAAGTCACGCAAGGATTCCTGCAGTAAGTTTTCATCGATGGAGTGTATCGAACGCGGAGCCCAAATATGAGACGCACTACTTTGCTGCAAAGCTTCATTAAGGCATGAGCCGCGCCCTGCCGGTTCCGGATGTTCAAAGAAAAAAGTGTGATCGTGCTGGTAGTAGTCAATGAGGGATAAAATAGCCTGGCCCGTGCCGTCGGTAGACGCATCATCAATAATTACCAACTCAATGGAAACCGTATTAAGCTCGTAAAGTGCGGTTAGTGTGGGTTCCACTTCATCACGCTGATCTTGAAATGGCAGTAGTACTGAAAGCTGCGGTTTTTGATTCATAAGGAGGCTTCATCCGGTTGATAATCAGTACGGGAATATACAAGTACAAATGAAAAGGCGAAAAGGATTTTACCGAAGGGGTGCTTGTGTTTAATCTTATTCTTGATCACCAATCAACCCTCAAATAAGTAGAAGTAACGGCTGATTTTAAAAATTTGCTCGGCTCTTTCAAGTATTGTAAAAAATTAATATTCTACTTTTTCTTGCAAAAGTTTATTGTAGGCTCAGCTTTTGTACATTAAGGTGCACAATATTTTGAGGCTTTACACGGGCTAAGGGCATTCGGGATTTTATGAACGCATTTGAGGTTGAATGAAATATTATACGCGCGCTGCTAAAAAGTTTTTAGACTTAAATTGGGAGCAAAAAATTTACAAAGATCCGGATATCACTCACACGGATCTGGCTGCGCTCGTGGGGCTTGACCGGTACCGCCCCTCACTGAAAATGTGTAAGCGTAACTTTGGACTTACCATTGAAAAGTTTTATATCCATTGCCGGGTAGCCGAGATAAAGCAGTTTCTGGCCCAACCGGAGAGCCGACAATACGAATTGATCGAAATTTCAAAAAAACTGGGATATCCCCACCGAACTAATTTTAATCGGCAATTTCGTTTGGTTGAAGGCATAACTCAGCGCGAATTCTGGTATTTCCACGAGCACTTTGTAAAAACTACGGGCATGCCGTTGGTTAAATATCAACAACCGGAATTGGAATACTACAAGCCGGATGATGGTGAACCTACTTTTTTATCAAATTTTTTGAACAAGCAGCGCGAAAAAGTGCTGCAAAATGAGAAAGAGATTAAAACGCATTAATTATGGACGATTCATTTCAGGATCTTGAGGTGGCTAAAGAAATATTGGCCGACCCGGATGAATATCATCGCGATATTATAGATGTAGCTTTTGAGGCCGGTTTTTACGAGATAAAAAAGTTCAACGTGGAGTTTCGTAAGGAAACTGATATGTGCCCGCTGGAATATCGCGCCTTTCACACCCAGTTCAAGCTTGTTACCGGCATGTCGCCCCAGGAGTACCGGCAGCAAAATGGTGACCATACGGTTTCGAACTGACAGCTAGCCAAACCTTTTTATGCTGCTTGTTGTTAATACCTATCATTTAACAAGTATTTCTTATGTCAGATAAAAATAACACATCTATCTTCGGCCTTCTCAAAAATTTGAATGTCAGCGGCATCATGAAGCTGGCCCGCAAAGTTGATTTGGGCAAGCTCATCAGCAAAGTGAATCAGATGAGTGAATCTGATCTCAATAAAATGATGAAAATGCTGGACAAGGGCTCTGCCGATCGTGAGCCGCCGCCAATAGACGGTGATTTCTACGATCTTTCGGCCAAGCTTTCACCTGAGGAACGCGAGATACAGCTGAAGGTGCGCGACTTTATGGAAACGCATGTAGAACCTATCGCCAACGAGTATTGGCAGAAGGCTGAGTTTCCCATGCACCTGATACCCAAAATGGGTGAGCTGGGCATTTGCGGGCTCACGCTCGATGGGTATGGGTGTCCCAATAAATCGAATGTGCTGCAGGGGTTTTTAGCACAGGAAATGGCCCGGATTGATCCCTCATTTTCAACCTTTTTTGGGGTGCAGAGCGGGCTTGCTATGGGTTCAATTTATGAATGCGGCAGTGAAGAACAGAAGCAGAAGTGGCTGCCCGAGATGCATAAAATGAATGTTATTGGTGCCTTCGGCTTAACCGAGCCCAAGGTGGGATCGGCGGTGGCCGGCGGGCTTACCACCAAGGCCAAGCGCAAGGGCGATACGTGGGTGCTGAACGGCCAAAAGAAATGGATTGGCAACGCCACATTTTCCGATATCACCATTGTGTGGGCCGAAGATGTAGATACGGGTGATACCAAAGGTTTCATCGTTGAAAAAGATAATCCGGGCTTTAAGGCCGAAAAAATGGAAGACAAAATGGCGCTGCGAACGGTGCAAAATGCGCTTATCACCTTGGAAGACTGCGAAGTTAAAGAAGCCAATCGCCTGCAAAATGCCAATACATTTAAAGATACTTCGCGCATTTTAAAGCTTACCCGTGCCTCTGTAGCCTGGCAGGCGGTTGGGTGCGCGCGTGGAGCGTACGAAAATGCGCTGGCCTACTGCAATGAGCGCAAACAGTTTGGTAAAACCATCGGCAGTTTTCAGCTTGTGCAAGATCTGCTTGTGGAAATGCTCACCAATCTCACCGCCATGCAGTCGATGGTATATCGGCTTTCGGAGCTGCAGGATGAAGGCAAGCTTACCGACGAGCGCGCGTCACTGGCAAAGGTCGTTTGTACGCTCAAAACGCGCGAAATTGTGAGTAAGGCCCGCGAACTGCTGGGCGGCAACGGTATTCTGCTGCGTTACAATCGTCGCTCGTTTCGTGGCCGATTCTGAAGCTATTTACTCGTATGAGGGCACGAAGGAAATCAACTCGCTGATTGTAGGGCGCGCGATTACCGGCAAAAGCGCCTTTGTCTGATCTGCCTTTTATCTCTACCGTAGTTTGCAATAATTCTGGGATCGTCTATATTTGATGGCGAAAAATTCAATCAATACAGCGATTCCATGAAAAAACTTTTCTTGCTTGCAGCATTAGTTAGTGGACTAATGCTGGGCTGCACGAGCGACACCGAAACGGAAGTGGCCCTTACCTACGATGTACGCTTTCCCAATGCGGCTCATAACGAAGCCGAAATCACCATCACGGCAGAGAACCTGGCGGGTGAACCAATTACTTTTACCATGAGCCGCACATCGCCCGGGCGGTATGCATTGCATGAATTTGCGAAGAACGTGTATAATGTGCGGGCGTTCGATGGCGCAGGCGACACGCTCGACATTTCGAAACCCGATCTCCACAACTGGACCGTCAACGATCACGACGGCACGGTGAAGTTTACCTACACACTGTATGCTGATCACGCCGACGGCACTTATTCCGGGGTTAACCGCGAGCACGCACACCTGAATATGCCGGCCACTTTTGCATGGGCCAAAGAGTACACCGATCAGCCCATAACGGTGCGCTTTCATCCACCGGCAGAATCGAACTGGAACATAGCCACGCAGCTCGTCCCCGCTGATTCGGGCAACACTTATACGGCGCCTAATTTCTATTATTTCATGGACAGCCCCACGGAGCTCAGCAATTTTGGCATGAACAGTTGGACGGTAGCCGGCGATACCACGGACTATACCATCCGGCTGGCGCTGCACCACAACGGAACTACACAACAGCTGGATGATTACACTGAAATGGCCAA
>NNSL01000238.1 GCA_003123965.1 Balneolaceae bacterium SMO_bin1 | reverse complement strand
AGCCGTTTGCTGTATTCAGGATGCGGAATTATAAGGCTATCATTTTGAATCACCAAGTGGCCAAATGAAATAATATCAAGATCTATGGTGCGAGCTTCCCAGCGGGGATGATCGGGGGCACGGCCGTGGTCTTGCTCAAATCTCTTTAGTTTGGCAAGCAGTTCTTTGGGCTTGAGCAGGGTTGTGATTTCAACTACCGCGTTTAAAAAATAGCGTGATGATGGTCCAACCGGTTCCGTAATATAAATGGGTGAGCCGATAGCAGACTGCTCGGATAATGTTTCCAAAAAAGTATAGGCATCTTGCAGGTGCCGATGCCGGTTACCCACGTTAGAGCCCACTGCAATTATTACCGTTTCCATGTGCGAACGATTTGTGCGTAGTTGGTTTCGGTTTGCAGCGGCGGATTCAGTTTGCGGACGCATACTTCAATTTGCTGCACCTCTGGTAACTGCTGAAATAATTGAGTGCCAATTTTTGTGGCTAAAGTTTCTATGAGCTTTACGGAAGGGCCTTCCATCACATCACGGACGATAGTTTCTGCCTTTTGGTAATCGATAGTTCGGGAAAGGTCATCGGTTGCTCCCGCCTTTGACAGGTCGGCATGAAAAGTCAGATCAACTTCAAATTCATTACCCTCGGTTCGCTCGTGCTCGTAGTACCCATGCCTGGCGTGAAACTTCAGTCCCGAAAGCGTGAGAACGTCCATGCTTACAAGGTTGCTACTTCAATTTTTTGGTGCAGTTCGTTTACAATGCGCTCGTGTTTGGCGCTGGTTTGCATGCGTTCTTCAACCGTAGAGATCGCGTGAATAACCGTGGAGTGATCGCGACCGCCAAAGTGCAGGCCTATAGTTTTGAGGCTGGAATCGGTAAACTGCTTAGCCAGGTACATAGCTATTTGACGGGCCTCTACAATTTCTTGCTTCCGTGTTTTTTCGCGCACTTTATTGGTGTCTATCCCAAAGTAGTCGCACACGTATTCCTGTATAGATTCGATGGAAATCTGCGTTTTTGATTCCTGCACCATGTCTTTAAGTACGCGCTTGGCCATGGCCAAATCAATTTCATCAACATGTTGCAGCGAAGCATGAGCTAGAAGCTTAATGATGGCTCCCTCAAGATCGCGAACGTTGGATTTGAAGTTATGAGCCACAAATTCCAGGATATCCTGCGACAGTTCAATACCGTTGTCGTTAGCTTTGCGTTCTAAAATGGCAAAGCGCGTCTCGAATTCAGGAAGTTGTAAGTCCGCGCTCAAGGCCCCAGCCAAAACGGGAAATGAGCCTATCCTCAATATCAGGGATTTCTCGCGGCGCGCGATCACTGCTTAGTATAATTTGTTTACCATCTTGGTGAAGCGCATTAAAAATGTGAAAAAATTCTTCCTGTGTTTTTTCCTTTTCGCTGAAGAATTGAATATCGTCAACAATGAGTACATCAATTTGCCGGTAAAACATAGAGAATTCACTGGCCCGGTTGTTTCGGATAGCCTGCACAAACTCATTGGTAAACCGTTCAGATGAAATATAGAGTACAGCCAGGTCATCTTCGTAGGTCTGTTTTATCTTGTTTCCAATGCTTTGGATCAGATGCGTTTTGCCGAGGCCGGTGCCGCCATAAATAAAGAAAGGATTGAATGAGTTGCTGCCAGGATTTTCGGCAATGGCCATGGCCGCAGAGCGAGCCAGCCGGTTGCAGTCGCCCTCAATAAAGCGATCGAACACATAGTTATTATTGAGGTTTGCATCCACTTTGGTTTTGCGAATACCCGGAATTACAAACGGATTTTCAATTTTTCCAGGATCCTGTTCGGAGTAATTATCAATGTTCTGATTCTGGCTGGGCGGCATAGGTTGCTGCGGCAGCTGTACGGAACGCGTTTCAGCTTCATTGTCCGATTTTTCGAGCACGATAGAATATTCCAGTTTACCATCTTTCCCGAGCACCTTGGCCAGCGTTGAGCGTAAAATTTTATAGTAATGTTCTTCGAGCCATTCGTACCAGAATTGAGACGGCACCTGAATGGTTAGGGTGTTGTTTTCAAGCTTGACGGGCGTAATCGGTTCGAACCATGATTTATACTTCTGATAGCTGATGTTGTCCTTAATAATTTCTAAGCACTGCTCCCACGCAGATTCAGCAGAAATTGATTGCAAAATCCCTATACCTCCTTAAACAATTTTATCTTTTACTGCAAGAGTGATATTGCAGTTATCCACACAATTTTAAAGCCATATCCTTATCGGCTGAAAAGAAAATGATAATTTCCCGGACAGATGTCAAAAAAATATTACCCCCGTCTGCAAAAGTTATCCACATTCTCATAAAATGACTAATTTGTTGGTGTGCAAGCATTTACGGCCTGTCACTTATTTTTTTCAAATTAGGCTCAATGTGCCTTAATCTTGCCCTAACATTGTTTTTACCATTCGGTAACAAACAGTAAGGCTTGCAGAAAAAGTTTTCAACAAGTTATCCACACAAAAATTCAGGCTAAATTTTACACGCTCTGGCTCGGTAAATAATATTGACTGAGCTTTATGTGTTGAGGGGTTATTTAGCCGAGATGAGCCTTAATAAAACGTGGTTTTTTGTCGTAGTCTTTGAGGAGCTCGCAGTTCCAAGATTCCTTCTCAAACAGAGCTTTTACGCGCTCAGAATGGTGCTCATTTAGCTCGAGGTACAGATACCCGTTTTCAGTCAGGTTTGTTGCTGAATAATTAATAATCCGTTGGTAGACTTCTTCAATACTTTCACAAAACAAGGCCACCTCCGGTTCATGATTTTTTACCTGATCTTCCAGGCTTTCTTTTTCTTCAGGTAAAATGTATGGCGGATTGGAAATGATGAGATCAAAACGATCATCAAAAGACCATTCTTCGTGTTTGTGTAAGTCACCCTTTCTGAAATCAATATCAACTTCATTTTGCCTGGCGTTCTCGCGTGCTATTTCGAGGGCATTCTCTGAAACATCAACAGCTGCTAACTCCCAAGAGGGTCGCTCCATTTTTAGTGCTATAGGAATGCATCCCGAGCCGGTGCCGATATCGAGTACGCGAAGTGCCTGGTTATCGGGATGATTTTCAAGCACAATTTCCACAAGTTGTTCGGTTTCAATTCGGGGAATGAGCACATCTGGGGTAACGGAAATGCGGGCTCGCATAAAATCGCTGTGCCCGATAATGTACTGCAGGGGTTCATGCTTGGCGCGCCGTTTTACGAGGGGGCGAACTTCATCAAGCTCAGCTGGTGAAAGGGGTCGGTCAAATTTCAGATATAAATCTAGCCGTTTTACATCAAGGACCTCGGCAAGCAGCCACTCAATGCTGTGGCGGGGATCGGGTATACCTTTGTCCTCAAAATAATCAGTTGCCCATTCCAACATTCGTTTAACCGTCCAATCGTTAGAGTCGGCGCTCATATAAATTGGGCTTATGCCTCTTCTTCGGGAGACTCTTCTTTTTCCTGCTGTATGGTAAGTCCGAAACGCTTGGAAAAGTCGAGAATAAAATCAATCACTTCGTCATCAATAGTACGCTTTTCCTCGTCCAGTGAGCTGCCCCTGAACCCCATGCGCCCGCCGGTTTTTTTCACTTCAAACCGAACCTTTTTGCCCGTAAATGTGATGATACAGGTGAGCGTAACGCTGGCATTTATTTGTTTTTCGTACTCTTCGTACACGGCAACATGTACAATATCGTCGTGATCGGATGAATCGTATTTGTACAAGTATTTCGGCTCAATTTCCTCAAATAGTTGATTGGGCATCCGCTTTAGCGTTGATCCCGGGCCATAGATTACATACTTGCTAACTGAATCCATAATGTATTTTGAGTTGGTAAATTTGTGATAAGCATGAAGGCATTAAACAGCCTGAATAAACGTTTTTATTCAATAATTGTCAAATAACTTGTAACTTGATTCGTTGAATGCTATGGAAAAGTATCAGCTGTAAATAAGATTAAAAAAGTATTTATTTTACCTTAAGTTTAGCTTTTTGTCTGCAGAACATTTAAGAATATACACAATGAATTATTTGATGAAAGCCGCAGTGCGTTCAATCCTGTTAATTGCATTTTTGCTCGGAGCCATGTGCTGGCAGCCGCTGCAGGCACAGCTGCGCGAACCAGATGTCCGCGCAATTGACGACCCGCTCACCCCTTTAGAAGCCGGATATGATAATCGTATTGGTGCAAGTGCTTACGTAAATAACTTCGGTTTTGCTCTTGGGGGGTGTTTTTAGTCAGGCTGTTGGCCCGTTTACCGAGATCACATTTTCAACCGGAATAACGGGTATTCGGGATGCTTCTGAGCAGAGTTTTCAAAACTTTTTTACGGGCCAGCAAATTGTACCCGATAAATATAACCGTGCACTCGGTTTTCCTTTCATGTTTGGGGTGAAGCAACGACTTTTTGCCAATCACATTACAGATAATTTCCGCGTATTCATTTCGGGTTCAGGTGGCCCGGCAATGGCTTTTGTATATCCTTACTTAAATGATGCAAATAATAACGGATTTCGTGATTTTGAACTTACCCCCTTTGGCTTGCAGGCCAGAGAGCGCATTAATGATTTCTTTACGGGTTGGGGGGATGGATCTACCGAATGGGGTGCAGCCGGCGAAATTAGTATTGGTGCCGATTTAGGCGGAAATTTTAAGCAGCAGTCAACGCTGGAAATAGGCTTCTTCTTTTACTACTTCGGGCAAGGATTGCAAATCATGGAGCCTTTTCAACCGGAAGGATTTAGCAGTGAAACCGGGTTGCCGATTGGGCGCGAGCCGTTTTTTGATGAACAGAAATTTTTTGGCACCCCGCAGATAAAATTTACCTACAGCGGGTGGTGGTAAAAGCAAAAGCATAAAACGTATCTGCTGATGCCGGGCTGTGTAGTCCGGCATTTTTTATTTCGGCTTTATAGATAAGTGAAAACCTTGTACCTTTGAAAACAATTTTAGTCAGCTAAATCAACCCGTTATATGAGTTTTATTGATGAAATAGTGGCCCGCCAAATTATTGATTCGCGCGGTAATCCCACTGTAGAGGTAGATGTAATTTTAAGTAACGACATTGTTGGTCGCGCTGCGGTGCCGTCAGGCGCTTCAACCGGTGAGCATGAGGCAGTTGAACTGCGCGATGGCGGTAGTGCATTTTTAGGCAAAGGCGTTACTCAGGCCGTTGATAATGTGAATTCGATTATTGCCGAGCATTTATACGGTTTTGAAGTGTTTAATCAAGTGGAGCTTGATCAGATTTTACTGGATTTAGATGGTACAGAAAATAAGCAGAAGCTTGGGGCCAATGCCATGCTGGGGGTATCGCTGGCTGCCGCCCGGGCCGCCGCAAATGCCATGAGTCTACCGCTTTGGCGGTATGTTGGCGGGGTAAATGCCAAAGTGCTTCCGCTGCCCATGATGAATATTATCAACGGCGGTTCCCACGCCGATAATAATGTAGACCTGCAGGAATTTATGATTATGCCGGTCGGCGCCGCTACATTTTCTGAGGCTATCCGCATTGGGGCAGAAGTTTTCCATCATCTAAAAAAAGTGCTCAGCGAAAAGAATTACAGTACAGCTGTGGGCGATGAGGGCGGCTTTGCCCCCAACCTGCAGTCGAATGAAGAAGCAGTGGAAGTTATTCTGCGGGCCATTGAAAAAGCAGGCTATACTCCCGATGATGATGTGGTTATTGCACTCGATCCGGCAACCTCAGAATTTTATAACACCAATACTGGGCTTTATGAGTTTAAATGGAGCGACGGTTCTGAACGCGATGCCGATGGCATGGTGGAGTTCTGGTCGGAATGGGTTGAAAAATATCCTATCGTCTCAATTGAGGATGCTCTGTATGAAGATGACTGGAGCGGTTGGGAGACGTTAACCAACGCTATTGGCAAAAAAGTACAACTGGTGGGGGATGACCTTTTTGTAACCAACACGAACCGACTGGCTCGCGGCATCAAAGAGGGGGTGGCAAACTCTATTCTTATTAAAGTGAACCAAATTGGCACGCTTACCGAAACGCTGGATGCCATAGAAATGGCCCACAAAAATGATTATACGGCCGTAATTTCGCACCGATCAGGGGAAACCGAGGATACCAGCATTGCCGATTTGGCCGTGGCTACCAATGCCGGGCAAATAAAAACGGGTTCAATGAGCCGGACCGATCGGGTGGCTAAATATAACCAGCTGCTGCGTATAGAGGAGCAGCTCGCTGACAATGCCATTTTTCCCGGTAAAGACGCTTTCGGTATTTGATGAGCGCCTTAGCTTTGCAGTGCAGTAAACATTCCATGCGCTTTCTTTCCCGTTGATATCAATCTATGCTGACCACTGAAACCACATTGCAGAATTTTAGAAATCACGGCGATACGCATGTAGAGTGGGCCCCGCACATGAATGTTATCACGGGCCACAATGGCGCGGGAAAAACTAATCTTATTGATGCTATTCACTACCTTTGCATGACGCGCAGCTTTGTGTCCAGCAGTGATCGCTACGTGGTGCAGCAAGAAGCGCCGTATTTTGTGGTGAAAGGGCATTTCGAGGGTAATATCCGTTCAAGTTTTGAGGTTAGCTGTTCATACTCTCGTGGAGATGGCAAAAAGATTTTCGTCAATGGTAGTCCGCTTGATCGGTTATCTGATCTTATCGGTATGGTGCCGGTGGTAGTTCTGGCGCCCGAAGATAAAGTGCTTACCAGTGGCGGACCCAGTGAGCGTCGGTCATTTATCGATTCACTTATCAGTCAAATTTCATCATCGTACCTGCGTGATTTGTATGATTTTCGAAAAGTGCGCAAGCAGCGCAACACGCTGCTGCAGGATTTTCGCGGGCCGCGGGACAGTCTCATAGCGGCGCTGGAACCGTGGAACGTACAACTGATTCGATACGGGGCTCGCATTGTAGCGCGTCGCACGCAAGTACTTAATCAATTTCAGGATTATTTGAGCAAGCAGTACGAAGCGATCTCCGGTATGGAACATCGCCCGCACCTGGAGTATCAAACGTTTTGTGATCCTGATGAGGATGAGGAGGTAGTTGAAGAGCGGTATCAGCAGGCGCTTGAGGAGGCACTCGATAACGAGTTGGAGCGCGAGGTGACCACTATTGGTCCGCATCGCGATGAGATTGTGTTCTACCTAGATGATTTTGAGCTTCGAAATTTCGGTTCACAGGGGCAGCATCGGCTTTTTGCTCTTTCCATAAAAATGGCCCAGCTGTTTTACTTTACTGATCAGCTTGATGATTTGCCCATTTTTCTGCTCGATGATGTGTTTGGTGATCTCGACGAGCAACGCACTGAGGTGCTGCTACAAGCGCTTATCGATCATGCTGGCCAAACTTTCATCACATCCGCAAATCCGCTACCTTTTAACCGCTTCATCACATTTGATGGCGAAAAAAACCGTAAGTTCAGCGTGGAGAACGGTAACGTTACGCTAGGCTAACGGCATAGCGATTTAATCATATTAAAAATAACTGAATTATGGCTCGCTTCAGATCCGATCCGCCAAAGCCGCTAAGAGAAGTTCTTACAGATTTTCTGGACAGCGTGCCGCACCGCAAGCGGTTGAAGCGGGGTATGATTTTATCACTCTGGCCGGAAACCGTAGGCGCAGCCATTGCCGAACAGTCGCGAAATGTACATTTTGAGCACGGAAATTTAATTGTGCACGTAAAAAACCCGGCATGGCGCAACGAAATTCATATGAAGCGTTACAGCATTGCAAAAAAATTAAATGACAAGGTAGGAGAAAAAGTAATCAAAGAGATTGTCGTGCGGTCCTGAATGCCGCTGTTTTGTACTTATTTATTACACGTGATGAGCAATAAATATTTAGATAGAATCAAAGATTTCTGGGAATCATTATCGCGCGATGATGATTCTGAAGATCCCGAGGGCACCGAACGCGAAAAGATCGTCGTGTTTGCCATCTCAATTGTGCTTGCCTTTGCGCTTTGGATGCTGGTGAATTTAAACAGAGAATACAGCATAGGCATTGAACTACCAATTGAAGTTGGCAATGTTACGGCAGATCTGGCACTGGCAGAAGAGCTGCCCGAAACGGTAACTGCAAATATTAACGGCAGCGGCTGGGATTTGATAAGCATGTATAATAACCCGCCTCAACTCTACCTTGATGTTTCAGGAGAAGAGGTGAACCTGTTTGAGCAGGCCCAGCGCCAAATCAGTGGGGTCTCAAATGTAACCGTACAAACGGTTGAGCCGCTTTATCTGCAGGTGAAAATGGAGCCAAGGGAGTCGAAAAAAGTGCCGGTAGTTTCCAATGTTGATATCTCTTTTGCCAGCCAGTATGGATTTTTGTCTCAGCCTAGGCTGCAACCCGACAGTGTGACAATACGCGGAGCGGCCTCACATATCGCCGATATTTCAGAGTGGCCTACGGAATCGCTTACGTTTAGCAACGTAAATGAAAACCTTTCAACTACTATTAACCTGCAAGAGCCGAGCTCTTTAGTCACCTTATCGCAAACCAGTGTGCAGTATGCAGCCGAAGTGGTAGAATTCACCGAAGGAGAAGTGAATGTAGAAGTTGAAACCCGTGATTTTCCGGTTGGAAACGTAGTGACCTTTAGCCCGTCTTCGGTTGATGTGAAGTACCGGGTACCCCTAGATGAGTATGCCGACTTTACCCAAGGGCAAACTTTTACTGCCTACGTGAATTACGAACAAATTCAGCAGGACACAACCGGTTTTGTGGCCCCGCAAATTGAGAAAATGACCGGAGCTACTTACATTCGCATTCGTTCGGTCCAACCCCGTGAAGTAGCCTATTTTACAATCATCGAGAATTGAGAACAAGATTTAGGCAGAGTTAAGTTTAGCAATTCTTAACCTTAACCTGTACCTCAGCCTAAACTACGCTACTTCATCCAGCTTTTCCTCAAACGGAAGAATCACATCATCCACTGATCGAGTGTTACTGAAAAAGTCGAGAATTTTCAGGATTACTTCATCTACCAGTACATCCGGGCATGAGGCGCCTGAGGTAATGGCAATAGTAAGCGGCTGCTTATCTGTTGGGAGCCAATTCTCGGTTTGCTTGACCTCTTTATCCCATTGGTCGAAATGCTGTATTTGTTGGGGATCGTCAAACTCTTCGGCATCGCGCACGTGATAGGTAGGAAAATGATTTTCCAGAATTTCCACCAGGTGCATGGTATTTGAAGAATTATAGCCGCCAACCACAATGGCCAGGTCCGAATCGGTTTCAGCCAGCGCCAGCGTGGCCGACTGATTTTCATTGGTGGCATAGCAGAGAGTATCGGAGGTGTCGGCAAAGTGATCGAGTATATCCGATTCGCCGAAGCGCTCAATAGCCGCCTCTTTCAGAATATCCATTACCTGCTGGGTTTCGGTAGCCAGCATGGTAGTTTGATTAATCACTCCGAACTGTTTAAGATCTTCAAGCGGGTCAAAACCCTCGGTACTTTTGTGACCAAAGTGCTCTTCAAAATCTTTGAGCGGACGCTTCTCGGTCATAATATCAGCTAAAATTTGCGCTTCTTCGGGGTTGAGCACAACTACGCATTCCGAATGATCGGCGCTGTGCGAAAAAGTGGCGCGGGTTTCCTCGTGGTAATGCTTGCCGTGAATCACCAGTGAATATCCTTTCTTGCCCAGCTGAGTGCCGCGTTTCCACACTTTCTCTACGAATGGGCAGGTGGTGTTAAATTCATACGGATCGATGCCCTGCGCCTGTAGCTTTTCCTGAATTTCAATCGTGGTTCCAAACGCGGGCACAATTACAATGTCATCTTCATCCAGCGATTCAATAGGTATGAGCTCGGTGCCGTCGGTTTCAAACAGAAATTGCACCCCGCGGTCCAGCAAATCTTCATTGACCGTAGGGTTATGGATCATTTCACTGAGCAGGTAAATATCTTTATCGGGATTTTGCGCCACGGCTTTGTAGGCAATATCAATGGCATTCTCTACGCCGTAGCAAAATCCAAAGTGGCGGGGCACGAGAAACCGCACCGGGCCAAAATCGAGCACACTGGGCTCCAGATCTTTCTTAGTGGGATCCGTAATTTTATTCGCCTCTTTTACCTTGCGGATAATCGGCGACTGGTACATTTCGGGGATGTCAAACTTCTTGCGACCCATGAATGATCGGGAAACTTATTTAAGATTTGTCAAAGGATAAATATACGAAGAATTGGCTTGAACATCATGCTGTATAGCACAGTAATGATGCCAGTACTAGGCTTCCATCACTTCGTCCATTTTAACGCCCACCAGCCGACTGATGCCCGTTTCCGGCATGGTTACGCCGTACATCATTTCGGCTTTACTCATGGTTTTTTTATTGTGTGTGATGATGATGAATTGCGTGTCTTCGCTGAAGCGGCGAATCATATTGGCAAAGCGCTCAATATTGGCATCATCCAGCGGGGCGTCCACCTCATCAAGCACGCAGAACGGAGAAGGTTTCACCAGGTAAATGGCAAAAAGCAGCGCAATGGCGGTCAGCGTTTTTTCCCCGCCCGAAAGCTGGTTGATGGTGGAGGGCCGCTTACCGCGCGGATTAGCCTCAATCTCGATCTTGGCCTCCAGCGGATCTTCAGCCTCTTCATCGATGGTCAGATCGCAGAAGTCATCTTCGTTAAATAGCGTGTGAAAGACATCCTGAAAATTCGTGCGTATTTTCTCAAATGTTTTATTGAAGCGTTCGGTCGCTGTTTTGTTAATTTCCGCAATAGTTTCTTCCAACTCTTCGCGCGCCTGATGCAGGTCGTCAATCTGTTCCTCGTAAAAGTCGAGCCGTTCTTTTTCTTCCTCGAATTCTTCTACCGCCAGCGCATTCACTTCCCCGATTTTGTTCAGCTTTTGCCGCAGCCAGGCGATGCGTTCCTTGGCTTCTTCCGGCGTTTTATCCTCGGGCAGGGCGGCCTCAATCTGGTCCATAAGAATCTCGTAGGTTTCCCACACATGATCGGAGATGTTATTGGCCTGCATCTCAAACTTCTCCTTTGCCATGGAAAGGTGATGAACCAGCTCCATATTCACTTCTTTCTGCCGGCGCACCTCTTTTAAATCTTTTTCCACCTCATTGATTTTGCCACGCTGCCGTGCTGAGGCGGCCTTGGCTTCTTCCAGCTTTTCGTCTGCCTCTTTCTTTTTTTCTTTTGCGGAGGTCAGCTTCTTCTCAAGCGTTTCTATTTTCTCTTTATATTCTTTTACCCGCGCTTTCGATTGCTTTTTCTTTTCCGAGCGTTCTTCAAGCCGTTGTTTCAGGTTTTTGATACCCTCTTCGGCGCGACGAATATCCCGTTCGTGATTTTCAACCTTGTTTTTCAGGTTTTGATGCTTCAGCCGGGCATCATTAAATCGGCTCTGGGCAATGGATCGCTCTTCTTCCAGCTCGCTTAGCGTTTCTTTCTTTTCGTTTTGCTGATCGCTGAGCTCGTCGATCGTTTCTTCAAGCTCTTTACGCTGCGGGGCCAGCTCTTTCAGCGCATCACCAGAGCTGCTTTTGGTTTCCTTGAGTGATTCGGCCCGCTTTTTAAGCTCTTCGATGTTATTCTGGTAAACCTGAATTTTCGACTCGTAACTGTTGGCCAAATCTTCTTTGCTGCGCACATTTTTCCGGCTTTCAGCCAGCGCCTTTTCCAGCTCACGGATGTCTATTTCCCGGTGCGCTTGCTTGGCTTCATCCAGCTTCTGTTCGGTTTTTTTAATCTTGGCTGAAACGGTAGACGCTTTATTTTCAAGCTTTTCAATCTTGTCTTTCAGCCCAACACGCATGCCGGCATTTTTGCCTGCACTGCCGCTCTGCAGGAACTTCTGACCGGTTATAACCTCCCCATTAAGGGTGACGCCCGTAATGCCTTTTTCCTGCTCTTTAAACGCTTTTTCAACCGAATCAAAAACGCGGACTTGCCCAAGTAACAGCTGGTTGATGGATTCAAATTTTGATGCTGTTTCAACGCGATGGCTCAGCGCTTCCGGGTGTGTTTCATAGGAGTTGGAAAGTCGATTTAGGGGAATAAAGGTTGCCTTACCTTTCTCACTTTCTTTAAGCAGTGCCGCGGCTTTGCGTGCTTCATCCAGCGACTGTACCACCACAAAATTGAGCGCGTTGCCCAATACCGACTCCAGCGCTACGGCGTGCTTTTCATCGGTAGAAAGTATGTTTGAAACTACTTCGAGCAGGCTAAATTCATCAGCATGATGCTCAAGCAAGTATTTTACGCTTGATGGAAACGCTTCGTTCGAATTGGCGATGTCCTGCAGTAAATCAATTTCGGATGTAAGTGAATCGAGTTCACTTCGCTGTTTGCGGAGCTGATCTTTTAGTTCGTTCTGTTGCTCTCCAAGCGTTTCCCGTTTTTGTCGTGCCTGCTGCAGTGCATCTTCTTTTTTAGCCAAGTCAGTGCGGGCTTGACCAATTTTTTCGTCCAGATCTTTTTTGTCGTGCTTAAGATCCTCTATTTCCTGATTTAAATTTTTACGTTCATGTTGCAGGCGTTCGATTTCTTCATCGGTATTCTCCAGTCGCGACTCAATTTTAATGCGTTTGGTTTGCAGCTGATTTAATTCATGGTTGGCTTCTTGCAGAGCATTTTCAAGTTCTTTAAGGGCTTCGCGCTCTTTGGAATACTCTTTTTGAATGGACGAATATTTCTCTTTGGAATCCTCGAGATTATGCTTCGCCTTTTTCAGGTCAGCGTCAAAATTATCGAGCTCTTTTTATTGCGGTCAAAAAGGGCGCGCAGCTCTTCCAGGTCGTTCTTGGCCTGTTCAATATCATCGGTGTACTGCTCAATGATATTTTTCTCGGTATTAATCTTTTCCTTGGTGATTTGCAGCTCAGTTTCCGCTTCTCGCACTGTTGTAGCAAGCTGACTTACCCTGCGCTGGGCTTCGGCCTCGTTGCGTTCTTTTTTGTTTAGCGCATCACGAACCGTTTCTTCATCCTCCTCGAGCTGTTCAATTTTGGAGAGAATTTCCTTCTTTTCTTTTTCCGCATTCTTGATGCGTTCCTTAAGCGGACCTAGTTCGTCCTGTATGTTCTGGTATTTATGCTTGTTAAAAGCTTTATCAAGCCGGGTAAGCTCTTCACGATAGTTTTTTGCTTTTCGGGCTTTTTCGGCTTGACGTTCTAGCGAACGTACTTTCTTTCGAATTTCAATCACCAAGTCTTCCACGCGCTGCAGGTCTTCCTGCGTGCTGTCGAGCTTGCGCAGTGTTTTCTTGCGTTTTTCTTTGTAGCGTGTCACACCGGCTGCTTCTTCAAACAGTCGCCGCCGGTCGTTGTTTTTGTTGGTGAGAATTTCTTCAACCATTTTGAGCTCAATAACTGAATAGGCGTCGGAGCTCATGCCGGTATCCATGAACAAGTCCATTATATCTTTGAGCCGGCAGGTGGTACCGTTAATCAGGTATTCGCTTTCTCCGGAGCGGTACAGCCTTCGCGATATGGTTACTTCGCTGTATTCGGTTGGCAGCAGACCTTTATTGTTCACAAAGGTGAGGGATACTTCAGCCATGCCCAGCGCATTTTTCTGCGCAGTACCATTAAAAATTACGTTGGCCATACTTGATGAGCGCAGCAGGGTAGGCCGTTGTTCGCCCAAAACCCAGCGCATGGCATCAACAATATTGGATTTTCCGCAGCCATTGGGCCCTACAATAGCCGTAATGCCTTGGTCAAAGGTTACCTGGGTATTGTAGGCAAAGCTTTTAAATCCCTGTAATTCTAGCTCAGATATATACATAGGTGAATGTTCAAATCACCAGCATCTCAATATTAAGTTTACTTTTGGTACGCTATTGAAATGTCTAATAGATTTTTGAATTGCTAGCTAAACGGTAAGAATTTCTTTTTCCTTCTTTTCCATTAGCTCGTCTACCGTTTCTGTGTGCTTGTCGGTAATGCTCTGAATCTCTTCTTCAGCCTCATATTTAGCGTCTTCGGAAAGCGATTCGCTCTGTACTTTCTTTTTGATTTCCTCATTAGCATCGCGGCGGGTGTTTCGGATGGAGATGCGCGTTTTTTCAGCAATATCACCCACATGTTTCACCAACTCCTGGCGCCGTTCTTCTGATAGAATTGGAAGCGGTATTCGAATAATGTTTCCGTCGTTGCTGGGATTCAGGCCCAGTCCGCTAGACATAATAGCTTTTTCAATAGGTTCGAGTGAGGACTTGTCGTAAGGTTGAACCGTGAGCAGCCGCGGCTCGGGTGCGCTTACATTCGCCAGCTGATTAAGCGGGGTTTGCGAGCCATAGTATTCCACTTTGATACCATCGAGCAGAGAGGTTTGCGCTTTTCCGGCTCGCACGCGCGAAAGTTCTTTTTTGAAATATTGAACGGATTCTTTCATTTCCTTATCCGTTTTGTCAATAATACTTTGTAATTCTGGAGGTATCATAATAGTGCTAATTGGTTAAGTTAAACTGGTATATGCGCAATAAATTCCCGGAAATGATACGCAACCCAACAAGGGGTACTCATTCCGATTCGTTAATCAAGAATGAATTTAACAAAACTAACTTTCTTCCCAAACTACCCGCGACCCAACGCCATCGGTACTTGAAAGTACTTTCTTTAAATTGCCAATCTGGTTCATGTTGAATACAACGATTGGCGTTTTATTTTCGCGGCATAGCGTAAAAGCGGTAAGATCCATGATATCCAGGCGGCGACTCAGCACTTCATCTCCGGAGATGGTTTCAAACTTTTCGGCATCCGGATTTTTCTCGGGATCGGAGTCAAATATGCCGTCAACACGGGTACCTTTAAGGATAACCTCGGCGTCAATTTCGATGGCACGCAGTGAGGCGGCCGTATCCGTTGTGAAGTATGGGTTTCCTGTTCCGGCGCCAAAAATAACAACGCGTCCTTTTTCGAGGTGACGAATGGCACGCCGGCGGATGTATGGTTCGGCAATTTCTTCCATTCGAATGGCCGACATCAACCGGGTTTGTACGCCTTTGCGTTCAAGGGCATCTTGCAGGGCCATGCTGTTAATCATGGTTGCGAGCATACCCATATAATCACCCTGCACGCGATCCATGCCTTCGGTTGCACCTTTTACACCGCGGAAAATATTGCCTCCGCCAATTACGATGCTCAGTTCGTAACCTTCATCGTGGGCAGATTTAATTTCGTTTGCATAATGGGTAAGAATGTCGCCGTCAATGCCGTGGCCCTGTTCGCCTAGCAGCGCTTCTCCACTCACTTTAAGAAGTACGCGCTGGTAATTTTGGTTTTTCACTATATGCCGTATGATATTTTAAATTCGAAATTTCTTCTCAAGCGAATCTCTTAAGCATAAAAAAAAGGCTACCGAATTGGTAGCCTTTTTTGAGAAAAGTTTCCTTACTCTTCATCACCGAGCTGCAGCCTGTAAAAGGCTTTCACAAGCGGTGTATCGTTCTGTTTTAGATAGTCCTGAACGGAAACGCTGTTATCTTTCACGAATTTTTGCTCGAGCAGCACGCGCTCTTCATAAAAGCGGCGCAGTTTACCTTGTGATGCTTTTTCAGCAATTTCTTCGGGCTTTCCTTCATTCAAAAGCTGATCTTTGGCAATTTCGAGCTCTTTTTCAACGATAGAGCTGTCCACACCGTCGCGGTTCACAGACATGGGGTTCATGGCTGCTACCTGCATGGCAACGTCATTGGCAATTTCCTCGTCTTCAACCGGTCCTTCGAACTCGACCAGTACGCCCAGCTGGTTGCCGGGGTGAATATAAGAAACAAGTTCGCCGTCGGTTTTGACGAGCACGACATTGTTGATTTTAATTTTTTCGCCAATTTTGCCCACCATGTCTTTCAGGCGATCGGCAACTTTGAGGCCGTCCAGCTCAGCTCCGAGAAGATCTTCGGTATTGTCAATTTCTTCTTCGAAAGCAAGATCAAGAAACTGCTCTGCTCGTTGTTGGAAATCTTCGTTGCGGGCAACAAAGTCGGTTTCGCAGTTGATTTCCAGTGCGGCTGCTTTTTTGCCGTCGTCGCTTACTTTGGCAAGAATTAACCCTTGGTTAGCTTCGCGGTCAGAACGTTTTTTTGAAAGTTCCTGCCCTTTCTTGCGCAGAATTTCAATAGCCTTTTCAAAGTCACCGTCAGCTTCTTTCAAGGCTTTTTTGCAGTCCATCATGCCGGCCTGCGTTTCATCACGTAGTTTTTTTACATCTTTTGCAGAAATACTCATTGTAGCGTTGCGCTTTTTTGTTTTAAAATTGAATACTTGAGATGATTACTCTTCTTCGTCTGATGTTTTTTCTTCAGACTGGTCTGATTCATCAGACTTCTTTCGGCGCCGGCGTTTACGGCGCTTGCCGGTAGCACGCGTTTTAACATCTTCTTCGCTGGTTTGCTGCTGTCCGGCTGCCTGTTCCATCACTTCTTCACCTTCTTGGGCTTCGCGCTGTGCGTTGCCTTCAATAATGGCGTCGGCTACGGTAGCAGTAATCAGCTGAATAGTACGTGCAGAGTCATCATTGCAGGGAATGATGTAATCCGGAATGTCGGGATCACTATTGGTGTCAACCATTGCAATGATGGGGATATGCAGCTTAATAGCCTCGTTTACGGCAATATTTTCTTTAATGGTATCTACCACAAAAACAGCACCGGGCAGGTGATTCATGTTGGCAATACCGCCGAGGGTTTGCTCAAGCTTTTCCTGCTCACGATCCAGCATCAAGGTTTCTTTCTTCGTCAGCTCTTCGTAAGTGCCGTCGGTACGCATTTTCTCAATTTCCTGCATACGGCTAATACTCTTGCGAACGGTAGAAAAGTTGGTAAGCATGCCGCCTAACCAACGGTGAGTAACAAACGGCATTCCGCAGCGCATAGCCTCGGTCTTAATAATATCCTGCGACTGTTTCTTGGTCCCTACAAACAGAATAGTTTTGCCGGCACGGGCAAGCTTGGTGATTTCATCAAGTGCTTCCTGGAAAAACCTTTGTGTCTTCTTCAGGTCTATGATGTGAATGCCGTTTCGCTCCATAAAGATGAATTCTTTCATCTTGGGGTTCCAACGGCGGGTAAGGTGCCCGAAATGGGCTCCTGATTCTAATAATTCTTCTAGATCTGGTACTTGTGACATTATATATGATTTATTGTTTGAGTTAAGCCTCTACGCAGGTCAAGCCCGGCGCTAATCTTGCATCGCATTTGCGTGCAAAACACTCGGCGCACTGGGTCGCTGCGTATGTGTGATTAATTTGGAAATTGGTTAATGGTTATTTGCTATCAGGGTTACTGTTTCATGGTTATCTCGAATACCATTTACAGTTAACGAATAACAAATAACGAAAAAGATTAACGCTTAGAGAACTGGCCTTTTTTCCGAGCCTTGGGCTGACCGTACTTTTTGCGTTCAACCATGCGGTCGTCGCGAGTAAGCAGATTGTTCTCTTTAAGCGGCTTGTGAAAATCTTCGTCATAATCATCAAGCGCGCGGGCCAACGCATGCTGAATAGCACCGGACTGGCCGGTAATGCCGCCACCGCGTACTGTAACCTTGATGTCAAACTGCCCATCGGTTTCGGTTACCTCAAGTGGAAGTGCAGCCAGGTTGCGATGTGCTTTGGTTGCAAAATAATTATCAAGCGTTTTGCCGTTTACCGTAAAGTCTCCCGATCCCGGTTTAATGTACAGGCGGGCGGTAGAGGTTTTACGTCGTCCTATGAAATTTTTCTGTTCCATGAATTAATTAAAGCTCAATTTTTTTGGGTTGCTGTGCTTCGTGCGGATGGACGGGCCCGGCAAATATGCGCAAATTGGTCATCAGCTTTCGGCTGAGTCTATTTTTGGGAAGCATGCCTTTTACCGCATTTTTGATGATGAATGTGGGATCTTTCTCCAACATTTCTTCGGCAGTAGTAAAGCGCTCACCGCCCGGATATCCGGTATGGCGAAAATACTGCTTGTTTTGCCATTTTTTGCCGCTCAGGTTTATTTTTTCCGCGTTGATAACGATTACATTATCACCGGTATCCATGTGCGGGGTAAATTCGGGCTTATGCTTGCCTCTCAAATACGTAGCAATGGTGCTTGCCAGTCGTCCAAGTGTTTGATCTTCGGCATCGAAAAGCACCCATTGTTTGTCGATGTCGTCGGGTGTTACCGAAAACGTTTTGTAACTATTTGTGTCCACAATAAAAGTCGTTTGAAAATTGCTTTTGTCTGAAGTCCCGAAAAATAGGGGTATTTCTTTCAATTTGCAATCAAAAAAGTTTTACCCTTTTTACTCCTCATCACCCCTCGGCCCGCTAGCTGCAATAGAAATAAGTTCATCATTTTTCTTTACCCTGTTTCTGGATACTTGTATATTCGGGTGATTCTGAAAAGCCAAAAAATTTGTGATTATGACTGTCAAACCATCATTTGCCGACGTAAAGAAAACCTTTGATACCGGCTCGGGCCAAGCCCACATGTACAGCCTTAAGAAGCTCGAAGATTTAGGCTATGGACCTATAAATAAACTCCCTTTCACCATTCGCATTTTGCTGGAAGCGGTACTGCGTGCGCATGATAATTATGTGGTGATGGATAAAGATATTGAACTATTGGCCAATTACGATGCCAAAAATCCAGAGGGTGAAATACCTTTTAAACCTTCACGCGTTGTACTGCAGGATTTCACCGGTGTGCCGGCAATTGTCGATTTGGCAGCGCTGCGTTCGGCTATGGAACGCATGGGCGGCGATCCGCAATCCATCAACCCGCAGGTACCGGTAGATTTGGTAATTGACCACTCGGTACAGGTTGATACGTTTGGACAGGAGTACGCATTTATGTTCAACGTTAAGAAAGAGTTTGAGCGCAATAAGGAACGATATGAGTTTTTGAAATGGGGGCAAAAAGCCTTTGATAACTTCCGTGTGGTGCCACCGGGCCGTGGAATTGTGCACCAGGTAAATCTGGAATATCTGGCCAAGGGCGCATTCAGTGCGCAGGAAGAAAACGGGGATACGGTAGTATACCCCGATACGCTGGTGGGAACCGATTCGCACACTACCATGATTAACGGACTCGGCATTTTGGGCTGGGGCGTAGGCGGTATTGAAGCCGAAGCGGCTATGCTGGGTCAGCCAATATATATGCTGGTACCCGAAGTAGTGGGCATGAAACTGACCGGAAAGCTGCGTGAAGGTATTACGGCCACCGACCTTACGCTCACTGTTACGCAAATGCTGCGAAAGCACGGCGTGGTAGGAAAGTTTGTAGAATTTTACGGCGACGGCCTCAGTAACATGAGTTTGCCCGACCGTGCAACCATCGCCAACATGTCGCCGGAATATGGTGCTACCATGGGCTTTTTCCCAATGGATGACGAAGCCATGCGCTACATGCGCCGCACGGGTCGCTCCGAGGAGCACGTTGAAATGGTGGAGCGCTACATGAAAGAGCAGGGACTATACCGCACGGCTGATACTGTTGATCCCGAATTTTCTACGACCCTCGAATTAGATCTGGGTGATGTGGAAACTTCACTGGCCGGACCCAAGTTGCCGCACGATCGTATTTCGCTGCCAAATATGAAGCAGACCTTTGAGAATTCGCTCACCAGCGACGATCCAACCATGGGCTTCAATCTGGCTCAGGAGAAACTTGCAAATAAGGGCACATTTAGAAACGGGCAGGAAATTGAGATGAAACACGGCGATGTTGTTATTGCCGCCATCACCTCGTGTACCAATACCTCAAACCCAAGTGTAATGCTGGGGGCGGGCATTGTGGCTAAAAAAGCCTTTGAAAAAGGATTGAAGGTGCCGCCGTTTGTGAAAACTTCTCTGGCTCCGGGCTCACGCGTGGTTACGCAGTATTTAGATGAAGCCGGCCTCACCGATTACATGGACAAGCTGGGTTTCAATCTCGTAGGCTATGGTTGTACAACATGCATCGGTAATTCGGGTCCACTGCCGGAACCGGTTGAAAATGCTGTTAAAGAAGGCGATTTGATTGTGGCCGGCGTACTTTCGGGTAACCGAAACTTTGAAGGGCGTATTCATCCCTATGTGAAAGCCAATTACCTGGCATCACCCCCGCTGGTAGTAGCCTACGCGCTGGCCGGCACGGTTGATATTGATCTGGCCAACGAGCCGCTGGGCAAAGACAAGGACGGTAATGATGTGTACTTGAAAGATATCTGGCCAACCTCAGAGGAAATTGCTGAGCACCTAGATAATGCCATTCGTCCGGAACTGTTTAACGAGCAGTACGGTGATATTTTTGAATCGGAGCAGTGGGATGAAATTTCCGTAGGCGGCGGCGAGCTCTATGAATGGAAAGATGAATCCACTTACATTCAGGAACCCCCGTTTTTTGTGGGCATGGGGGAAGAGTCAGACCCCATTGAGTCAATTAAAGGAGCAAGGGCACTGGTAAAAGTAGGTGATTCCATCACAACCGATCACATTTCGCCGGCCGGAAATATCAAGCCGGAAAGTCCCGCCGGGCAATACCTGATAGAGCGCGGTGTTGAGCCCCAAGATTTTAATTCTTATGGTTCGCGTCGCGGCAATGACCGGGTAATGACGCGTGGTACGTTCGCCAATGTTCGGTTTAAAAATCAGCTGGCGCCGGGCAAAGAGGGCGGATATACCACTTACTTCCCCGACGATGAAGTGACCACCATTTTTGATGCGGCCACTCGTTATAAGGAAGATAACACACCATTAATAGCACTTGCTGGCGACCAGTATGGTACCGGTTCGTCGCGCGACTGGGCGGCTAAAGGCACCATTTTGCTGGGTGTTGAGGCGGTAATCGCCACATCGTATGAGCGTATTCACCGATCAAACCTTGTGGGTATGGGCGTGTTACCGCTGCAATTTAAAGAAGGCGAATCGGCCGACAGTCTTGGGCTTGACGGCTCAGAAACTTTTGACATCAATATATCGGATGACTTGAAGCCTGGCGATTTGGTTGATGTGAAAGCTGAAAAATCGAACGGGAATATCGTCAACTTTAAGGCGAAGTGCCGTATTGATACGCCTGTTGAAATTGATTACTTCCGTGATGGCGGCATTCTGCATTACGTACTGCGAAATTTCGTGCGTGATCAAAAGGAAGCTTAAACCGGGTACGAGCTGAGGCCCCGCATCGTAAAAAGATGAGCTAAAATTTGCGATAGCGGGGACTTGATAAGCCCTTGTACAAAATATTTTTTTAACGGAAGTCTGCTGTTATTTCTGCCCAGCGCCATATTAAATTCGGCGCGCCGGGCAGCTTTGCGGGCCACTTTGAGCCGCTGATTGGAATACTGCTGCAGGAGCTTATCTGAATGCTCTTCATACTCTAAAAGCCGTTCAAATGCATCCGCTAAATCTGCTGCATCCAACCAGCCGAGGTTCATTCCTTGGCCGCCAATGGGACTGATAACATGCGCGGCATCGCCGGCCAGTACAATTCGGCCTTTGCACATTGTTTCGGCCATCTTTTTCTCCACTCCAAAGCTGCTCAGCATACGGTTTTCAGTATCTGTCAGGTCGTGGTCTATGCGAGTTTTAATCCGCTTTTCAATATCTGTTCGATCAATATTTGGCAGGTAGTCGTCTGTTTTAACTACCCACCGCCGCACGGATTCTGACAGTGGAAATGATTCAATAAGCCCGTCATCGCACAGGTAGATAGCGGCATCAGTTTTTAGGCCGGTATTATCCGAAAAATCACCCATGATATAGGTGTCGTTGTAAGAGGATCCTTGAAAATTGATGCCCGCCTCCCGACGTACAAAGCTGTTTTTACCGTCGCAACCTATCAAGTAATTAGTCTGTATGGTACGCGATTGACCATCAATATCAACGCTGATTTTTACTCCGTTTTTAGTTTGATGGAGAGCTGTGACCTTGGCGTTCCTCTGTAGGATATCACCATTGATTTGCTGGAGATAATCATTAAGGATTTGCTCGGTTTTGTATTGGGGCAGCGTTAAAATAAATGGGTATGGAGGTGGACAGTTGGTAAAATTTAGTGTGCCTATATGCTGGCTGTTCCAGTAGGCATGGCCACGCTTCACTCTTATGCCTTGTGCGATAAATTTTTCCGCCAGGCCAATCTGTTTAAAGAGTTCCAGCGATACGGGGTGAATACCGATCGAGCGCGAGTGGGTTACGGGAGCAGCTCTTTTTTCCAAGATCGTACATGATATGCCGGCCTGATGCAATAAGCACCCTAAATATAAACCTACCGGTCCCCCGCCAACAATGGCTACCTGATATGTTTGGTTTGATTGCTTCATACTCAGGATCAGCCCGTTTGGGTTGTTTGGCGGTGGTGATAACTAAGGAGCAGCCGGTATGGGAACAGCGATTCCACGCGCCAATCGTCTGGAGTTTGCCGACGGAGTTCTTGACGCGTATAGCTGCGCTTTATGGAGGTGAGTCCATCGTGGGTGATAAAAGAACTGCGAAAGACCGGTCGCGCCAGCAAATTGAAAAATAGGTAGCCGATATCACTCCGCTCGATATCATTAAAGAGCACCTTTTGGATGCTTAATTGTTTTGCTTCTTTTAAGAGCTTTTGCAGCTCCTCATTGTTTAAGTGATGTAAAAGATGGTTGGAGATAACGATATCAAACCTGCGATTTGCCTGCAATAAATCCGTTGAGGAGCAGTGCTTAAAGGTTATGGCCTCATGCATATTTTGAGACTGCACATATTCCATTGCGCGTTTATCCGTTTCAATGGCCGTGATCTCCAGGTTGATGCCATCCTGGGTTGACCACTGTGCAATGTTTTGGGTGATATCGCCCCCGCCAAAGCCAATGTCGAGCAGACTGTAGGTTTTCGAATCCTCACTTAAAAGAGGTCGTATGCGCGTTTTGTAAATGCGTCTCCAGCACGAAATAAGCGCGTTAATTTTACTGAATTGCTGATACGTATTTTCCAGCGCCTGCCGATCGCATTCAGGATCATCCATTAATTCCTTGCTTTGGGTATCCCGCTCAGATAGGAAAAGGGGCATGGCAATCAGCTTAATTTGGTAAATAGCCCGCTTTCAATGGTCAAGCCCGGTCCAAAAGCCATGGCCAATGTGTGTTCTTCATTTTCTGATGCTGAATTTTCGAGCAAATTTTTAAGCACAAAAAGAATGGTAGCACTGCTCATATTGCCATAATTGGCTAACACATGGCGTGATGATGATAGCTGCCGGGGTCTCAGGTCTAATTCGGCTTCAACCTTGTCAAGAATGGCTCGGCCGCCGGGGTGAATGGCCCAGTTTTGCACGTCACTGAAATCAATGCCGTAATTATTTAAAATGGGAGTGAGCGCCTGGGCAATGTTCGCTTCAATAATCTTGGGCACATAGGTTGAAAGCACCATATCGAAGCCGGTATTGCCGATAGTCCAGGCCATGTCTTCTTCGCTATCGCGGGCAATGCTTGTTTCAAAATTGTTGATGCGATAGTAGGGCTGATTGCCGGCCGGTTTTTGGGAAGATACCAGGGCACCGGAAGCACCATCCGCAAAAACGGAGGCCGAGATTAGTTGATCGGTATCGTCGCTGGCTTGTAAATGCAGGCTGCAAAGTTCAACAGGATACCACCAGCACGCGTGCATCAGGGTCGGCTTCACAAAACGCTTGTGCCATTTTTAATGCCGGAAACGCAGCAAAACAGCCCATAAAGCCGACATGGAAACGCTGGGTTGATTCGGCTAAATCTAACTGCTTTACGATTTCATAAGCAGGGCCGGGCGCAAAAAAAACCGGTGCATGAGACGGTAATAACGTGCGTGATGTCCTGTTTGTTTACATCGCTATTTTCTTCAATCAGCTTTTGAGCAACATCAACGAAGAGCTGTTTAGCGTGCTCGGCATACATATCATTTCGCACTTTGGTGGACGGTCTGCCCAGCGATCCGCCTTCTTTAAAGAAAAGCTTGGCATGGCCATTTCCGTGAAAATCATTCACCACCGTATGCCGTTTTTCAATCCCCGAATTACTGTATAGCCGATGAATAATGCGCCGCGTGGCGGGCCGTTGGCTCACATATTCCTTCATTTTATCGCGCATGAATGGCTGCCCAAAGTTGCCTTCGGGAACGGCTGTAGCAATATTTTGAATGTATGTAGCCATGGTACCAATTTAAATCTGATTAGCGTAACAGAACATCTATTTTATATTAAATATTCCGGACTTCTAAAAGTTTCTAAGCGCAAATAATAGTGTTACGCTTCGGTTTTCCATATAAAACGCACATTATGCAATATTGCCGCTACTGAAAGTCCGGCAATGAGGCCCATCCAAAGACCTTGAGGGCCGATATTCTGAGTAATACCCAGAAAATAACCCAAAGGAAGGCCAATAATCCAATATGCTATAAAATTAACCACCATGGGTGCTTTTGTGTCTTTGAGTCCGCGGAGAGCCCCATACCCGCTAACCTGCAGCCCGTCTGAAATTTGGAAAATGGCGGCCATATAAAGTAAGCTGATGGCCACAGTCTGAACTTCTTGGTTCTGCGTATAAATACTGGTGATAAGATCGGGCGCCAATACCATAAGCAGTGCGGTAAAACTCATAAAGCCAACCGAAAGCACAATTCCAACGAGTCCTCGGCTTCGAGCTTCAGACCAGTTTTCTCGTCCGGCGGCATTGCCCACACGTGCGGTAATAGCGGTTGATAAACCAAAGGGCACCATAAATGTCATCGCTGAAAAGTTGATGGCAATTTGGTGGCCGGCTACGGCAACCGCGCTCAAAGATCCCATCAGTAAGCTGACCACAGCAAACATGGTGACTTCCATAGTGGAACTGAGCCCAATGGGCACGCCCAGATATACAATTTCTTTTAAGACAGGCAGATTAGGCGTTTTAAAATCAGAAAAAATGTTGAAGCGTTTGTAAGGCTCATAGGTTGAAGTGAAAATGAGCATGCAAACGAACATTATAAACCCAACAAGGGCCGAAGCATAGCCGCAACCCACCGCGCCAAGCTGGGGAAAGCCAAGTTTGCCGTACATCAATACGTAGTTGGCAGCTATGTTAACGACTACGCCAATTCCGGCAAAGTACATCCCCGGGCGGGTTACGGAAAGTCCTTCACTAAAAAAGCGGAGCGCCATGTAGGCCGAAAGGGGGAAAACGCCCCACGAAAGGGCATCGAGGTAGCCCAAGGCAACAGGTATGATGGACGGTGTTACGTCTATCCAAATCATTACCACTCCTAAGTTTCGGATCACAAAAAAGAGCGGGATGGCCAATAGTTGGCTCAACCAGAGCCCT